>JAOQAA010000483.1 GCA_025963815.1 Capsulimonas sp. | reverse complement strand
GCGGCGAAGTCCGAACCCAAACAGGAGCATTCCTCCGACGATCAGTGGAAGCAAGGATTCGGGTTCCGGAACTGAGGTATGATCGGCGCTGAATGTGCCGGAAGCGCCCCTGGAAACGAACCCATTGATGTACGCTCCCACGGAAACGCCGCTGCCGGCGCCGGTATTGGCGCCGGAGAAACTGAAATTGAACGAGCCGATATCGCCCGCAGACAAACCGGCCGGAGCAAGGAACGTTCCGCCGGTGTAGACCACGCTATTGGCGCCGCCCGATTTGAAGGAAACCGTCGTGCCGCCATTTGCAACACCCAGGATGCCGCTCGTGTAAGTACCGGAGAGATAGGTCGTGGAGCCATTTGCGATCGAGAAAGTCCCCCCTGTCGTGGTTTCTTGAAATGTTCCAAAGACAGGAACGGCCGTTGAGGTCCCCACCACAGGAGACAAGGTAAAGATCGCGTTTGTCTGATGGGTGGCGTCCAAAAAGAAGTTCACCGGAATGCCGGCGGTTCCGGGAGGGGAAGGGACATAAAGCGTCCCGCCCGGGCCGCCGGTGAATGTGGCGGAGGGGCCGGACAGAGAAAGTAGGTCGGCGAAGCTTCCGGCGCTGCCGCTGGACGCACTCACTGCGCCGATCGATGCGAACGCAAAAAAAGATGTCGCAATTGCATACGCCAAGGGTTTCGGTGTTTTCACTGTAGTTTGTCCTTGCTAGTCGACGCGTACTAGTTATTGCGTACAGCACTGGATGTCCAGTATCGCATTTGGACTATACCGCGATATCAGACACATTTGAATGGATTCACACCAGAAATTGTTACCTAAGATACATAATGAAAGCTCGTCATAACGGTAATTAGCTTTAGCTGTTATATCATTCTGCGGATTTTATCCGTCGGTAAGAGCGCGCAAGCGCGCCGTGTGCTCCGCGATCGTCGAGGGATCGCTGCGCCAATCGAAACCCGGCCCCACGCCGCCGTACTCCAGCGCGGCCACCCACGGTTCCGCCGCACGGCCGTTCCGGATATGGGCGAGAACATATTCCAGCAGATCCCAATCCTCGGCTCCCATCGGCATGCTGTCGCGCAGTCTTCCCTCATGTGGCTGTGCTCCGGTTACATGCAGTTCGCGCAGCTGGCCCAGCGGAAGCGCATCCACATAAGCGCGCTCATCCAGCCCCAGTTCCTCGGCGGTCAGGCGGATATGCGCGGTGTCCAGCAGCAGCCCACACCCAGTCTCCAGCACGACCCGCGTAATGACCTCCGGCTCGATGCACGGCCGCAGCACGCTGCCCCGCGCCACTACGTTCTCCACAATCACCCGCTCCGCGCCCAGCCGCGCCACGGCCAGCATCACATCGGCGATCAACGCCCGGGCGATTTGATCTTGGTGATCCGGGTCCGTCGCGTCCGTGGGTATGTCGGGAAAATCAGCAGAACGCGTCTCCAAGTGCAAATTCACATAGGGCGTCGCCGTCGCCGTGAGGACGCCTACAATCTTCTGCCAGTTCACATCCCGCAGACTGCCGTTACCGGCGAATAGGGGAAAGTGGACGTAAACGGGCCGCGTCTTTCGGGCGCGCTCCAGCAGGTCAGGCATATGGTCGGAGACGTCCGTGTCGAACGGCGACGGGCATTTGAACAGATCGACCGGCAGCGCGCCGTCGCGCGCGAGCGTATCAGCGGCGGGGCAATAGTTGATGGCGAGTTTCATAGGCGACAATCGTACAAAGCGAGCTTCAGAGCAGCGTGAAGATCGAGGTCGCTACTGGTATCATTACATTTATCGTATACGTGGGAACGCCTGAAATCCTCACCACGAAAGGGAGCCGACTCAATGTTCATCATCGCCGCCTGCGCGCTGCTCGCCGTTACGACGCACAAAACCGTCGCCGCTCCAAAGTATCAATCCGCGACGGAGATCATCCAAGCGGAAGGCCAGTTCGCCTTTACCGACGGCAGTTCGGCCTATATTTTTCAGCGCGGGGGCGCGTTCCATTCCGTCCCTTTGAGCATGAGCGGACGGGAGATCACGGGTTCCTGGAGTACTGAGGGGAGCTTGTTAGTCGTCACGGGCAAATGGGGCTGGTACAACGGCCTAAGCGCGATCAATGACGTGCGCCGGATGAAGCTTGAAATTTATGGCCCGTTTGAACTTGACGCCAATCCACCAAGGTTCCATTGGATCGCCCAGCCGGCGAAAACATATCACTGCTACTGCATTGTGGATGAGTTAGTCCGTACGCCGGAAATCGCGCCAGCCATTGACAAGACTCCGAAGGTCTTTACGGATGTCCCAAAGTCCGATCCCGCTTATGAATGCCTTCGTGATCTGCACGACAGCGGAGTGCTTCAGGACACGCCGGATCGACTGTTTCTCAGCCGAGGCGGCGTCGCCACCCGCTGGAACTTTGCTCAAATCACCGCCGAAGTCCTGCGCGGGATCGGCGCCGCTCCCGTCCGGCGACGGACAGCGCCGGAGCCGAACTCATTATTGACCGTGGACGCGGCGCGGAGCATCCAGTCCCCGAAGCCATTGTCTTCGCTCACCACTCTGATGGACGAGTTTTCATCCGAGCTGATAAGCGCATTCGGCGTGAACGTTCCCGCCGCGCGCCTCAAAATAAAAGAGCTGATGGAGAAGACTGGGGAATAAGCGCCGTACGGGTAGTATGATCGAAAGCCACTCTGCAAATCGCAGGGCGACGCTTACGATAACAGGGAGATGTTCTTTGTCCACTCAGCTCAGCCGCCTCGCCCGCGCGCTTCTCTTTGCGCCGGTCGCGATCCTCGCCATCGCCGTACTGTCGGCCACGCCGACGCGCGCCGCCTCCATCGCGCCCGAACTTGTCCCGTTCGCGAACCGCACGGTCACCATTGGCGACGAAACGTACAAGTATCAGGTCTTTATCCCGAAGCACTGGGACAAGCGCAAGAAGACTCCCATTATTCTATTTCTGCACGGCATGGGCGAGCGCGGGACGGACGGCGCGCTCCAGACCAAAAACGGCGTGCGTCTGCTGATCGCGCAGGACGCGGACAAGTTCCCCGCCGTCGTCGTCTGCCCCCAGCTGCGGCCGGACACGCGCTGGACGCAGCCGGCGATGCAGGATCTCGCGCTCAAGACGCTGGACGCCGCCATCGATGAGTTCAACGGCGACACACGTCAGATCTATCTGACGGGACTATCGCTCGGCGGCTACGGAACGTGGGACATGGCGCGCCGACACCCCGAGCGCTGGGCGGCGATCGCCCCAGTCTGCGGCGGCGTCGTCTATCCAGACTGGGTCAAAGCGCCCACGTCGGAAACCCTCGCCACCGAAACAGATCCCTATAATGCGCTAGCGCTGGCGCTCCCCGCCATGCCGATCTGGGATTTTCACGGCCAGGCGGACACGACGATCCCTGTCTCCGAGTCCCGTCAGCTCGTCGGCGTCTTCTTCGCTCACAAGGCCGATATCCGCTACAGCGAGTACCCCGGCGTCGGCCACAACAGCTGGGACAACGCCTACGCCGAACCCGGTCTGCTGCCCTGGTTTATCTCGCATAAGCTTTCGAAGTAACTCTCTCAAAGCCCTCTCGCGCCTAGATATTGACAGCCCTGGCGCGAGAGGGTAACATTTGGTCTGCTGAAAAAGGCGGACTGGTGTGGTAGCCCCAGTCGCCCTCTCGATCTTCCGAGAGGTTTTATGTTCCATGCGCAAGCGTGAGTACCCACAGCGATCGCACAGGCGTTTCCACGCCTGCGCCGTCGACTGAGGGACTTAACGACAAACGCACATTTGCGGACACAACTTTCATTAGATCGTTCCCACTGCGCCGAAGTCCCTCATCGTTCCATTCACACAAGGAGCCATGATGACACTCAACCACCTGAACCTCTGCGTTCGCGACGTTCCCGAAGCGTGGACGCTGTTCACGACGTATCTCGGATTTCGAGTCCTGACGGAGAAAGAAAAACCTCCGCTCGCGGTCTTGGAAGGCGAAAACGGATTTCGTCTCGTTCTTAGCCACTTCACCGACGAAACGCCGGTGTACCCCAAAGCCTTCCATATTGGTTTCCTGCAAGAGAGCCCGGAGAAAGTTTGGGAAGTTTATCGCATGCTGCAAGCTGGAGGCGTTACGCTGCCGCACGAGCCGCGCCCCGTTCATGGGAGTTTCGGCTTCTATTTCACTGCCCTCGGCGGGATTCTGATCGAAGTCGGCGCTGAAGCGTAAGATAGTCAGCGAGCATGGACTGTTAGAAGTACATGCTCGCCACAACATCCCCTTTGCTTTGAGAGTGGACATCAAGGATCCACTGCCCCGGCGTCTGGGTGGGAGTTTTGATTTCCTCACCGCCATCATCCACGCCATCGGGACCAACGCTGTAGAGTCGATAGCTCTTTCCAGTCTTGTGATAACGCAGCGGCTGGCCGTATGCGAAGGGATCGCTGGGGATATTTGGCAGGTCCGGCGTCAGCGCGACGAGCGCCTCCGGATACGAATGATGCTGTAATTCGTAGACATGCAGCGCCAGTTGGATTTCCATAAAGGCGCCGCGCGTGCGATTTTCGTCATACCGCGTTAGCATCTCTATGTCTTGGGAGTTACTCGTCAATCCCTGCAAAAAAGGATCGGAGCCCGCGCCACGAAACGATAACGCCGGGCGATGCGCGCGGACGCCTGCGATCCAGTCATCCATATAGTGCGTGTAACTGTCCATGACCTGACGTTTGCTGGTGAGAAAGATAGCCACTTTCATTCGGACATCTTTTCTCGATCTCCGGCGCGCCGGGACCAATTGCTCCCGCCAATCTGGCTTTTGGAAGATTTCCAGCAGCACCGATTGGAGTATCCACTTTTGTTCCTCAAGCGTCTGATCGAGCGGCTGCGCGGCGGCGTCAATCTCGTACAATCGAGACAGAGCCTGCCGGGTTTCCACCAAATTGAGATTATTGACGATATGCGCAAGGGAGACTTGTGAACTGTCGACGATACCCAATCCAGAATTGAAGTGGTCCACGCCTCCGCCACGCGGGATATTCTCTCCTATCTGTATGGCGTCGAGCCTCGTCTGAGCGGACGCCGCCCATTCCTCTCGCGCTTCCTCCCGATCCGCCCGAATTTCGAGCAGCGACGTCAGCTGGTAATCCACATAAAGATCAGCGAAACGATGCGACGCCGAACGCACCGGAGGCGACAGATAAGGATGTTTCAAACCGATGCGAATCTCCGCAAATGTCGGCGAATGGGCTTTCAGCAAGCGATCTTGCGCCAGCGGCGACATGACACGAGCGTATATGATGGAATGGGGCAATCCGTTGGCGATATTCACGTCCGTCATGACCTGTCCAGCTCGCGCATAATCATCAAATGCGTTGGGCGATGGTACGACGTGCGTGGGGATGCGCACCACGGGATCGCGCTCAAGATTGAGCAGAAACCCGCCAATAGCCACGAAAGCGCCAATCACCGCAATCATCATGAACGCGCCGCCGCTGGACTTCACTCCCATGCGCCGGCGCGGAACGGACTTCGGATCGAGAGGATCATTCACAACGCTTACCTCATCACTCATTCACGCCCGCGACGACATCGCCTTTGCTGCTTTCCACAACGGAATATCGAGTGTATCCGTGCGTTTGTTTAGGATCGTCGATCGCCGCGCCTCCGTCGTCCACCCCATCCGGGCCGACACTGTAGAGCACATAGGAGCCGGCCGTCTTTTGATAGTGAAGGGGCTTGCCGGGCGCGAAGGGGTCGTCGGGAATCGCCGTTTCCAGATCCAGCGTGAGGGCTCCGAGCGTCTCGGGGTAACTACCATGCTGAAATTTGTAGGCGCGCAGCGCCAGCTGAAGTTCTAAAAAGTTGTTCTGCGTCACATCCGAGTTGTATTTCTGCTGTATTTCAGAAACGTCGATGATGACCATATCGTCCAATGACCTGGGAGTATGCGCGACATAGGGAGCGATCGGACGACGCGCTCGCGCGGCCACGACTGCGGCGTCCATATAGCGTGTGTAGTGCTGCATCACGCTTCGCTTGCTCCTCAGAGTATACGAGAGAAATGGCGGCGGCGCGCTGTTTCCGCTGGGCATCGCGCCCGCCGCCAGCTGTGATCGCCAGTTGGGATGCTGGAACTGCGCCATGAGATCCGTCTGCCTATCCCATTCGTCTTGCTGGAGCATCTGCGCCAGTGTCACGCGATTTGCGTTGATCGCATGAATACGTTCGAAGGCGGCTTTCGTTTCCTCGGGGCTCAAGTGATCGATGATATGGTATCTTGGATCTCTGGAAATCGCTCCGACCGCCACGCCAAACAGCGTCGGTATCAGACCACCGCCAC
>JAOQAA010000420.1 GCA_025963815.1 Capsulimonas sp. | reverse complement strand
GGGTCCTTGAGCTGGAGCCCGGCAAACGCGCCGTCGGAATCAAGAACGTTACGGTGAATGAAGAGTTCTTTCAGGGGCATTTCCCTCAGCGCCCGATTATGCCCGGCGTTTTGGTGATTGAGGCGATGGCCCAGATCGGTGGAATCATGATCCTCGCTGTCGAGGAGCACCGCGGCAAGCTGGCGTTTTTAGGAACGATCGATAACGCCAAGTTCCGCCGCCCGATCGTTCCCGGCGACACGCTGAACATTGAGGTCGTCCTGATACGGGCGCGTGGCAACACAGGCAAAGTGCATTGCACCGCCCGGGTTGAGGACCAAGTCGTCGCGGAAGCGGAGATCATGTTCGTCCTGTCAAAGCCGGAGTAAATTTTTGCGGCAGCCCCCAAGACGCTCTGAGGCGTCCTAAGGAAAGCGGCGAGTTTGGAGCAGGCTTCGCTGGAACGGACGCGAAGCTGGAGAAAGTCTGACAGAAACGATGATACATCCCACTGCGGTAATTGACCCGACGGCGCATATCGGGAAAGACGTTCAGATCGGCGCTTATTGTGTGATCGGCGCTGAGGTGTCGATCGGCGACGGATCGCAGCTGCGCGCGCATGTCGTGATCGAGCCGTACGTCACCGTGGGCGCCGGCTGCGAGATCTTCTCGGGCGCGGTCCTTGGCGGCATCCCGCAAGACCGAAAGTTCAAGGGCGAAAAAAGCTTCTTGATCATCGGCGACAACAACGTCATTCGCGAACACGTTACTATCCATCGCGCCGCCGGCGCGGGCAATGAAACACGGATCGGCGACGGCAACCAGATCATGGCGTACTGCCATATCGGTCATAACTGCATTATCGGCAGCGGCATCACCATGGCGAACATGGTGGGCATCGCCGGCCATGTGGAGGTGGAGGACCGCGTGGTCCTCGGCGGCATCGTCGGCATCCACCAGTTTGTTCGCATCGGAAAGCTGGCGATGATCGGCGGCTATTCCAAGGTCGTTCAGGACATCCCGCCCTTTATGATGGCCGATGGACGTCCCTGCAAAATTTTAGACCTGAACGTCATCGGCCTGCGCCGCTCTGGAGTTTCGGCGCACACGCGCGCGGATCTGAAGCAGGCGTACAAAACGCTGTATCGTTCGAGCATGAACATGTCGCAGGCTCTGGAAACGATCGAGACCGACATCGATGAAAGCCCGGAGCGCGATTATCTGCTTTCCTTTATCCGAAATATCCGCTTCGGATCGAACGGCCGTCAAAACGACGCCGCGAGAAGCTAACGGAGGCGGCTGCCTTTAGGAGCGCCCATCCGTATGTCTGAGCGACCGATTACAATCGCCATTGTCGCCGGAGAATCTTCCGGCGACCGGCAGGGCGCAGCGCTGCTGGAAGCGCTCAGGAGCCAAACCGCGTCGCGCCGCGTCGAAGCGTGGGGTATTGGCGGCAAGCTGATGGCCGCCGCCGGCGTCAAGCTGCATTACAACAGCGAGCCGTGGAGCAGTATCGGCATCGCCGCGACGCTGCTTAATATCCCTTATTTGCTGAGCGTGCGCGCGAACATCAAGCGCGCGCTCCAGGCCAATCCGCCCGACGCTCTGGTGCTGATCGATGCTGGCGGATTCAACGTCGAGATCGGGCGCTGGGTCAAAAAACGCGGCATCTGTCCCGTCTTTTACTATTTTCCGCCTGGATCGTGGCGCAAGAACACGCGCCCAATATCGCCGAATCGTCCGCTGAACAAGCTGGCGGAAGCGACGGACCGGATCGTCACTCCGTTCCCATGGTCGGCGGACTATCTGAATAGCGGCGGCGCGGACGCGCATTTTGTTGGTCATCCGTTGCTCGATCTCGTCAAGCCGCAGATGACCGATCAGGAGTTTTACGAGCGCTTTGGTCTGGATCCTGTACGGCCGATCGTCGCGCTGCTGCCGGGAAGCCGTGTCTTCGAGCTAACCCATATCCTGCCGCCGCTGATCGGCGCGGCGGGGGAGATCTCCCGCCGCATCCCCGGCGTGCAGTTCGTGCTCGCTCTCGCTCCGTCCGCACCGCGCGCCTATGTCGAAGAAATGATCCGTCGTGAGCAGAGACAAGGCGGCCGCGCCGCGCGTTTGCAGCTATTCATCCATCAGGCGGGCGACAAGCTGGCGCAAATCGCGCATTCGACGCTTCCCACGCCCTCTCCCCAGATGGCGACAACGGAGGGACTGACGCTTCCCGCGCCCTCTGAAGAGGAAGCGCATCCGCTCCGAGAGCGGACGACCCCGAACCAGGCCCCGCTGGTGATTACCGAAGACCTGACTTACGATGTCATGAGCCGCAGCGATCTGGTGATTACAAAGTCCGGCACATCGACGCTTGAGGCGGCGATCCTGCACAAGCCGATGATCATCGTTTACCGGGTCTCCAGCCTCATGGCGATGGAGTATCGCCTGCGCAAGCCCAGCCTGAGAGTGACGCATATCGGTATGCCCAATATCATGGCTGAGGAAGCGCTGTTTCCGGAGCTGCTGCAGGACGACGCCACCCCAGAGAAGATCTCTGAACTCGCTGTCGGCATTCTGCTCCAGCCGGAACGCCTGATGTCGATGAAAAACCGTGTGACCGAGCTGGTGCATCGCGTCTTGGGCGAGCCCGGCGGGGTCGATCGCAGTGCAAAGCTGCTTCTTGATCTCATTGAAACCCATCCGCGTCGTTAGGGACGCTTTAACTTTTTGACCCGCATGACAAGTTCTGAAAACCCAACAAACACGCCGCCCGTCGGCCGGCCAC
>JAOQAA010000400.1 GCA_025963815.1 Capsulimonas sp. | reverse complement strand
TCGGCGACAGCTGGCTCCCCATTTAACTTCTCCGTTACCGCTGTGGATCTCTATGGCAACACAGATACAAGTTACGCGGGAACCGCGCACTTTACCAGCACTGACGGAGCGGCTACGCTTCCAGCCGACGCGACATTGACCAACGGCGTCGGCACGTTCAGCGTCACTCTTACGACCGCTGGCAGTCAGACTGTCACCGCCACGGACACAGTGACCAGTTCGATTACGGGAACCAGCGGCGCTATCGTGGTCGGCGCAGACGCGGCGGACCATTTCGTCGTGAGCGCGCCCAGCTCAGCGACAGCTGGCTCGTCTTTCAATGTGACCGTAACCGCCAAAGATACGTACGGCAACACGGATACAAGTTACGCGGGAACCGCGCACTTTACCAGCAGTGATGGCGCGGCGGTCCTGCCCGCCGACTCCACACTCACCAATGGCGTGGGCACATTCAGTGTCACGCTCAAGACCGCTGGCAGTCAAACTGTCACTGCCACGGACACAGTGACCAGTTCGATTACGGGAACCAGCGGCGCGATTGTGGTTGGCGCAGGCGCGGCGAACCATTTCGCCGTGAGCGCGCTAAGTACGATGAGGGCGGGGTCGGCGTACAACATCACGGTGACCGCCAAGGACGCATACGGCAACACGGCGACGGGTTACGCCGGCACAGTCCACCTCACGAGTTCAGACACAGTGGCGATCTTGCCCGCGGACGCGACGCTGACCAATGGCGTTGGAACTTTCCGCATCCTTTTCAGAACAGCGGGCGGTCAAACAATCACCGCAACAGATACGGTCAATAGCGCCATCACAGGAACCGCCGCGATCACAGTTACGGCGGGACCAGCCGTGCGTTTCGTACTCACTGCGCCAAGCTCAACGCAGGTGGGAGGGGTGTTCAATGTTACCGTCATGGCCAAAGACGCGCTTGGCAACACGGTGACGGGTTACGCCGGCACGGTCCATCTCACGAGTTCAGATACAGCGGCGATCTTGCCTGCGGACGCAGCGCTGACGAACGGTGTTGGAACTTTCCGCGTCATTCTCAGAACGACTGGCCGGCCAACGATCACCGCGACCGACACCGTCAATAGCGCCATTACAGGAGCCGTCGCGATCACCGCTACGGCGGGACCGGCCGCGCGTTTCGTACTCACTGCGCCAAACCCGACGCAGGTGGGGGCGGTGTTCAATGTCACAGTCACGGCCAAAGATGCGCTTGGCAACACGGCGACAGGTTACGCCGGCACGGTCCATCTCACGAGTTCAGATACAGCGGCGATCTTGCCTGCGGACGCGATGCAGACGAACGGTGTTGGAACTTTCCGCGTCATTCTCAGAACGACTGGCCGGCCAACGATCACCGCAACAGATACGGTCAATAGCGCCATCACAGGAGCCGTTGCGATTACAGCGACGGCGGGACCGGCCGCTCGTTTCGTACTCAGTGCGCCAAGCTCGACGCCGGTGGGTGGGGCGTTCAATGTCACAGTCACGGCCAAAGATGCGCTTGGCAACACGGTGACGGGTTATGCCGGCACGGTTCACCTCACCAGCTCGGACAGATCTGCGATCTTGGCCGCAGACGCGACACTGACGAACGGTGTGGGCACATTTCAAGTTACGCTCAAGACGACTGGCCGGCCAACGATCGCCGCGACAGATACGGTCAATAGCGCCATTACAGGAAGCGCCGCGGTCATGGTCAACGCCGCTGTGGCGACACGCCTCCTAATGAGCGCTCCCGTCACGGTGAAGGCTGGATCAGAATTTAGCCTGATGGCCACCGCCAAAGACGCTTATGGCAACATCGCCACAGGCTAAGCCAGCGCCGTTCATTCTGATGTTACGCAGCCTGTGGAGCAGCGAATCGCTCCACAGGCATATTGCACAGTTGCTGCTGATCACTTTTGACGCCCTGACCATGAAGGAATACTCCTTCATGGTCAGGGCGCTTTTCTTGCATGTGTCACGTTTGGCTGCGTGGATGGATTTGCTTTCTCCTTAGGAAACTCCTGGATCATTCATGTTCACGAATATGCAGGGCCGGGTACAAGTTTCTCAAAGCGCCTTGCGCGAAAGATCAGGAGAAAATATCATGCCGGAATTGACGCCGCCCGTGACCACGCGGGACCATCGAGACGGGCCGGACGACGCGTCGGTGACGCTGTTGGAGTTCGGAGATTTCGAGTGCCCAGACTGCGCTCGGGCGTACCTGATCGTGAAAGATTTGCAGAAGGAATTGGGGAAGCGCCTGCGCTTTGTCTATCGGAATTTTCCGCTGAATGACATCCATCCCTATGCGCAAGTCGCCGCCGAAGCGGCGGAGGCGGCCGGCGCGCAGGGACAGTTCTGGACGATGCACGATACGATCTTTGAGAACCAGGAAGACCTGGACGAAGCAAGCTTAGCCCAGTTCTCTGAGGACCTCGGTCTCGATGTCGAGAAGTTTGCCCACGACACAAGCGAGCATGTGTACGCCGGCCGTGTGAGCGACGATCTCGCCAGCGGCCGAAGCAGTCTTGTGCAGGGAACGCCCACGTTCTATATCAACGGGCTGCGGCACGACGACACATACGACTTTGAGACTCTGCTGGCGGCGATTAAAGAGGCCGAAGCGGGGTGAGTATGATCCGCCGCCGCTTCGACGTAGTTCCGTGCTTACGGTGCGTAGACTTCGAGTTCCGTGGTGAAACCGAAATTCGCCGAGTAGCCAGCTTCCTCGGAATAGTGATCGACATAAGTTAGCCGTACGTAGCGTGCGGACGTTCCAGGGAAACTGAAGCGATGCTTTTCTTCCTTGTGCAGTGAGAACGTGGCTTTTCCGACACC
The DNA here is from genome assembly GCA_025963815.1 of Capsulimonas sp. Classification (GTDB taxonomy): domain Bacteria; phylum Armatimonadota; class Armatimonadia; order Armatimonadales; family Capsulimonadaceae; genus Capsulimonas. The sequence goes on along the minus strand of JAOQAA010000400.1, from coordinate 9,634 downwards.
GGTGAACTTCTGACCGTCGGCGCTGACCGAGACGCGTACGGTTTTGGTGGAGCCGAAGGGCGGGACGCCGATAATGACCGTACCGATTTTCTGGGCGCTGCCGAGATCGACAGTGACTGTCTTGGGGAAGGCGGCGTTGTCGCCGGTGGCGAAGGTGTGACCGTCGGGAACCCAGGAGCCGTCGGTGAGTGCGCCGATCCCGTAATTATAGACATTTGGATCGCTTGCCGTATAGCTCTTGCCGACAGCGAGATTCAGGCCGTTCAGGGGCTTCAGCGCCAGCGCGGGATCGGGTTCGGGCGCCGCGAGCGTGAGCGCGTAATGGTGGGGCTTGGGCTGCGCGGCGTCATGACGAGCGGCGACGGTGTCAGCTTCTTCGCTGTCTAGCGCGGCGAGATAAGCGGGAAGCGCCTTCTGCATCGCGGCGTTTTTGTTGGTTTGCCCCGGAACCTGGATGTCGCGCCACTTATGGAAGTGCTGATCGTCGTGCTGCAGGGTGAGCTTGCGCACATCCATGGCCTGGCTCAGCATCGGGGTTGGAAGAGTGGCGAGGTTGACGCCCGCCGCAAGGTCCTGCGCGCTGAGGTCGCCGACTTCAGTTCCGTCGATTGTCAGAGTATAGCTGCCGTCCTTGAGCCCCGTCACTTGCAGCGGCTCCTGGTTCAGCGCCTGCATGAAGTCCGAGGATTTCAAGGAAAGGGCGGTGGCGGCGTCATTGGTGTCTAGCGGCATCGGCAGCGCGTTGTCGTTCTGCGTCCACGAGATAACCATCCCTGTCTTTAGATCGGAAACCTTGGTATTGTCGGCGGTCACGACCTTCTTTCCCTTGGCGTCGATCTGCACTTTGGTGACGATTGATGGCGCGTTCCACGATTTGAGCAGGGCTTCGGCCATAATCAGGTGTCCTGAGTAGCCGGGATGGACGCGGTCTGGAATGATCTTTTGGGACAGATCGGCGTCGGTCGCCTTCGCCTTTTGCAGCATCGCCACGACAGGCGTATTGAAGTCGGCAACTGTCGCGCCGTAGGCCGGAGCGAGGCTCTTGATGAAATCTCCGTACTTGAGCAGGACGGAGTTGTATCCGCCGTCGAAGTTGGCGTTGCGGGTCGTGTCGTCATACGGCGAGGGGACGATCAGCGTGTAACGCACGCCGGGATCATTGGTCTTGACGCTGTCCAGAATGTGCTTATAGCCATTGGAGTACGTGTCAAAAATCCCCTGGTCGAAGGCTTTATAGGCGGCGTCGTTCATGCCGAGCATGATCGTCATCACGGTCGGTTTGTAGGGGAATACGTCCCGCTGCAAACGCAGGTCGATCGGACCGCCGCCGCCGCCGGACACTCGATCTCCGCCCCATCCCGAATGTGTGAAGTCGATATTCATCTCCGGGAATCGCGTTGCGATATAGGTTTCCGTGATGGTCGTGTAAAGACGCTGATCCGTGATGCTGTCGCCGTAGAACACCACCCGGTCGCCGTCATGCAGCGCAAAAGCGCCATTTCCCTGCGCGCCAGCCGCTCCGGCGGCGAGCAAGGAAATAGCGCCGATTGTCCATATCATCGATCCGTGAGTCATGAGTTCACTCTCCTTGAAATCCAATGCTCCCCATCATATCACGAATGCTTTCGTGATTCAAGGTGTTTTTACAGAAATGTTATCGTGAACATTGAGGGAGGAGCGATGCATGATAGACAAATCCGAGATGATTCTGATTTATGAGTCGTATTCTCAACGGAATGGCTGGTGTTATGCGGCGTACGCCAATGGCGATGTGCAGCTCATCAGACCAGAACGATAAAACTGTCTTCGAAATTTTTGTCCGGTTTTCGAGTTTCCATGGCATTATTGAGCGGAGGCGTCGAAATTGACGGACTGGTATCTCATACGCAGGTTTCGGGAGGATTGCTCGGAAGCGGCCTTCGCTCAGCTTGTCTCTCGCTACATCAAACTCGTTTACTCCGTGTGCTATGCGGAACTCCAAAACGCGCAGGCGGCGGAAGATGCGACGCAAGCCGTATTCCTGGTGCTGGCGCGCAAGCCGCCACTTCAGCGCGGCGCATCGCTGTCGATCTGGCTGTATCGTACGGCAAAGTATGTCGCCAAGCATGCGCGCCGCACGGATCTGCAGCGCAGCCGACTGCAGGCGGAATTGGAGATCATGCACCGCGACGCCGTGCCGGCGAGCGATGTGGATGGGAACGATGTCCAGATGCTGAACGATGCGCTTGGCGCGCTTCGTGAGGCGGATCGGGAGGCTCTTCTTCTGCGTTTCTACCAGCAGATGTCGCTGGCCGAAGTTGGGGAAGCGCTGGGTGTTCGGAAGACGCGGCGCGCAAGCGGGTTTCACGTGGACTGGAGAAGCTTCGGGCTTACCTCTTGAGCCATGAAATTCCGGCTGCCGTCACGCTTTTGATCGCTGGGATCGTAGTCCCGGCGTCATTCGATGCGCGACGTATTCTCATGCTGAATTCGATCTCGCGAAATACTCTGTCCGGCGCGGGAATTACCGTCGTCACTTCGGTGCACCAACTCACCTCGGAGGTAATTAGAAGCATGTTTATGACGAAGTTGAAATGGACGACGGTTAGCGCCGTCATGATTGTCGGCGCGATCTCGGGCGTATCTTACGTAATGGCTCAGGGCGTGGACCATGGCCTTTCCGGTCAGAACCTGGTGCTCTTGGCGAAAGCGGATGGAATACGACTAACAGCGCTGCGACCGGATGGCGCGGTGAAGCAAGATACCCAGCTGCATAAGACATCCAAGGGCGTCATGGAAAATATGCCGCAAGCCATTGAAGTAATGAAAACTGCCCATGGCATTGCTATTCGGGTTGCTCAGCCGAGTCAGGCGGGACATACAGGAATGCATAAGACTCATCCCGTTGGCGGCCAAAAGACAAAATAGATCCGCCCAAGAGAATTCTTTCATCAGGATTGCATGGTGAAACTCTCAGAGAAGACAATCACGCCGCTGGCGCTTAGCCTTCGGGCAATATAAGAGCCGGCGGCGTTGATTGTCATTCGCCCTCACGCAATTCCTACCTCGTGGCCGCCGCGCCACAAATTCCCAGCAAAACCCTTTGTTGATTATTGGCGTCAGATGTGTAAAAATTTGACGTCTGAAATTTTTTGTCCGATTTCCAACACTGCGGCGCTGGCGGCGGGCGCGGTGCTGTTCGATCCGCAAGTGGCTCGTTCCGAAGTCATGCAGCAGGCAATCTTGAGAGTGTTTTCCAAAGCGTAGGGCAGACCATTGCCGTTGATGCGGCGCGTCAACTCACCTCGGAGGTATTACGAAACATGTTTATGACCAAGATCAAAAAATCCGCCGCATGCGCGCTTGCCCTTGCGGGCGTTGGCGCCACCTATATCGTGTCGGGCCACGGAGCGTCCGGCGCCGTCATTCCGCTGGTTCAGCCAAAGCCGATACAATCTCAGTCCAAGCGCGCCCCCGTGCATCCCATCGATCCGCTGAAGGCGGCTCTGAACGCCGCCACAACGCAGCCAGACATGAACCGTATTTCCTACAAGATGTACCTCCGGAGCAATCATGAGGTAAATCTTCGTTATCAACGATTGTTAGCCAAGATTGGGAATAAGCATAATCCACTTCCCGCCAAGCGATTGAAGGAAAGTCAAAAGGCCTGGTTAAAGTACCGGGATGCGGAGGCTAAATTCCGAGCGAATGCGGATTTTGGTGAAGACGGATCCGGATTCCCGATGGCGTTCAATCTTGCGGCGGTGGATATTTGCCATGAGCGTTTGAAGGCGCTGAACGATGTTGAGAAATCGCTGGCTCAACATTAGATTTGTGTCTGCTGAGATATTCTGTCCGGTTTTCGGCTTCGGTGGGCAATAGCGTGTGGAGGCGTCGAAATTGACGGATTGGTATCTCATACGCAGGTTTCGGGAGGATCGCTCGGAAGCGGCCTTCGCACAGCTCGTGTCTCGTTATCTCAAGCTTGTCTACTCGGTTTGCTACGCCGAACTGCAAAACGCGCAGGCTGCTGAGGACGCCACGCAAGCGGTGTTCTTGATTCTTGCCCGTAAGGCGGAGTTCCATCGGGGAAGCACGCTGGCAAGCTGGCTATTCAGAACCGCGACATACGTGGCGCGGCATACTCGTCGCGCGGAGCTGCGCCGCCGGAGACGGGAAATCGAGCTGGAGAAATTGCATCATGGTGAGAATCCTTTCGGCGGCGCCGGCGTCGAAGAGACCCAGATGCTGAACGAGGCGCTGAGTGTGCTTCGGGATGCAGATCGGGAAGCGCTGCTGCTGCGCTACTATCAAGAGATGTCACTGGCCGAAATCGGAGATGCTCTGGGCGTTTCCGAAGACGCTGCCCGCAAACGCATCGCCCGTGGCCTGGACAAGGTGCGCGCTTATCTCGGACGCCACGGCGTCGCCAACGCTATTGGCGTATTGACTGCGGGCATGGCGATCACCGTTCCTTTGAAAGCGCGGTCCGAAGCCATGGTCTACGCGATCTCACAAAGCCTCACTCCCGCTGTCGGTCTCGCCGCCTCCACTGCCGTGAACCAATTGACACTGGAGGTATTGAAGAAAATGGCGATGATGAAACTGAAATGGACCGTTGCCTGCGCGATTGTAATCGCCGGCGCCGGTTCGGGAACGGCGTACGTGATGGGGCAGGGCATAGGAGGTGGGGCCGGGCCGGGCGGCAGCGCTCCGAACGCCGCGCAAAGCCGTTCCTTGCCCGCATCCAATGGGAGGAGCGCAGACGCCGCGACGACACATGCGTCGCTGGCGAAATACGACGCCGCGATCCAATTCTTAACCGAGCAAAAGAAGAGATATGCGCGGAATACGAAATTGGCAAAAAAGAAATTAGAGGAGAGCGTTCGTCACGTTCAAGCTCGTCATCGGCAAAATCAATCATCGTACGCCATGGCAAAGCACAATCGTGTCATAAACGGTGATTTAAGAGACTATCTCCTATTGAAAGATGGATTGTCTCAATTAGATAGAAAATTAATTACCGTGAAACGCGACAGAGCGATCATTGCGGCTGACGATAAGAAGAGACACGATCTCTCGCGAATGCCGGCGTCGCTGCCGAAGACCGGGCTGACGGATCGCGAAGCGCAGGGATTAAAAGCCCAGCTCAGTTCGCTCAGTAAGCCTCTCATGGAGAATGAGCTGCAGCTGTTAAAAGTGCAGTTAGCCGCCATCCTAAGCCAAAAGGGCGCTGCGAGAAATTCGATGGCAAAGGCCGAGGTGGATGTGATTACCTATCGATCTGGACATTCGCTGCTTCCTCGCACGAATAGTTCGCAGAAACGTCAGCAGGCGGAATTGGATCACGCCTTGACCATGAAATACGCCCACGCCAGGTCGGATTGGGAGAGCCTCTTATCGCAGCAAAGCCAATTGGAGACGCAAATTACGAACTTGAAAGATCAGTTGGGCATTCAACAGAAGACATAAGCCGCTGATGCGACGGCAGGTTATCCGCCGAACGCGTAATGTTCACCTCACGACTTGCCTCCTTTGGCGCTGCTGGCGGCTCAGCCTTCGGGCCAAGCTTGCGCCAGCAGCGCCTCCAGCGCCACTCCTGCGTCCGCCTCGATTTGAAGCACGCCAGCGGGCGCGCTGATGGACGCTGGGTTGATCACCACGCCCAGCGCTCTGTGCTCCGTCGCGATTCGCAGCAGAGACGCAGCCGGTTCGACCATGCCCGAGGTACCCACGGAAAGAAATATGTCACAGCTGGCGGCCGCAGCCGTGGCGCGGCTCAGCGCGTTCTTGGGAAGCTGCTCACCGAACCACACCACATCGGGGCGCAGAAGGCTATGACACCGAGGACATCGGGGCGGGGCTTCGTCTGTCGCCGGCCAGCTTTCGACGACGGTATTCTCGTCAAAGCACTTGGTTCGTCGGATGTTTCCGTGCATCTCCACCACACCCGAACTCCCAGCCTGCTGATGCAGTCCATCGACGTTCTGAGTGATCAGCGTCAGCTTTGGAACGCGGAGCGCAAGCGCCGCAAGAGCCATATGGGCGGCGTTGGGCGCCGCTTTTTCGACCAGCGACCGCCGCCACGCATACCATTCCCAGACTAACTTCGGATCGCGGCGAAACGCCTCCGCCGTCGCCAGATCCTCGGGGCGATACTGCGCCCACAAACCCGTCTGCGCCTCACGAAACGTCGGCAGGCCGCTGGCGGCGGAGACGCCAGCGCCCGTGAGAACGGCGATGTGGCTGGCGGAGCGAAGCTGATCGATAAGAAGCGTCGGAAGTGTGATGGCCATAATAAACGCCTTATCGATTGTGGAAGGCGTTTTGCTAGGCGGTGGCGGAAGCGGAGGGAGGACCGGGCAGATCGTTGATCTGTGGTCCGCCGAAGACCTCCATCAGGTCCAGATTTGGAATCGCGAGCCGGTTCGCTTCCAGTGCGGCGCGCACCGCCTTCGTCAGCGCCTGCTCGATCGCCGCGCGCGCCACGCCCGTGAGACGGTTTGCGTTTGCGTTGATCGGATTTACTCCCAAAGCGGTTTCGATGACGCCGACCGCTCCTCGGACGCCGGTTTCCGCGTCAGCGACTTCTTGCAGCGCGCCAAAGGGAACGATATTTCCCAGGCTCACCGCGCCGCCGGGGGAGACCGTCGTCGTCATCAAACCGGCGATGTCTTTACCGTTTGCCTGTAATCGAATGGGATTGTTCTCGGAATCGCTGAAGATGCTGATGCCGGTGATGTGCGGCGAAGAGATCAAACTGGCGCCGGCGTCGCCTTTCAGCTTCGTGGCGGAGTTCTGGGCGTCCTCGCCGGTCCCCGCCAGCGCGGCGGCGACGGTCACTTTCAGGCCGGCGGGAATGAATACGCCGCCCTCCGCTGTTCCCTCCTTGATATCCTCTTTGAAGGTCAGATTGGCGTTTGCGGAGATATTGGTGATGTCTTTTGTCCCCAGCGGGGCGGGGCCGCCGCCGGAGGACATTTTCTTGACGTTCTCGGCAATTGCCGTCTGCGTTTCCTTCAGATCTGGGTCCGTCAATGGGCTGTAACCAGGCGTTGCCGGCCGAGTCCCTTGCAGCAGTTCCGTTACCTTCCCGGTGATTGCGGAACGCACCAGGCCGGTCGGGGTGGGGACGCCGGAGGCGCTTTCGATGTTGATCGCGCTGAGTGAGGCGGTGGCGAAGTCGTAGCGCAGCCCGCTGAACGCCATGTTCGGCACGAGGGGGAGGTCGACGATCAGCGGGGGCGTGAAGGAGAGGTCCAGGCCGCCTTGATCGATCTTGAGGGCGACTGCGGCTCCGTCCTGAGTGCTGATCTTGGCGGTGAATGTGTTCAGCAGGAACACATCTCCTGGAATTTGAAAGGACACCCCCGCGTTATTGATCCCCACTTGCTTGGGGATCTGGTCGGCGAGTGGATCGCGCTGGACCTGGGGAGCGGCGCCCTGCTGGATCGTATGGGTGAGTTCATGCGCCAGAAGACGCTGACCGTCCGCCGTGCCGGGCTGATATTCGCCGGCGCCAAACGCGATGTCGTTGTCCACGGTGTAGGCGCGGGCAAGAACAGATCCCGCGGACCGGGCCGCGCCGACGTCGGCGTGGACTCGGACCTGGCTGAAGTCGTGGCCGAAACGCGGCTCCATAAAGGCGCGAGTCGCGCTGTCCAGCGGTTGGCCAGATGAGCGCAGAGTGTCCTCCACCAGCGGCGCCGCGTTGGCGGATATTTGCGAATCCGTTTCGGCGGCCCGCTGCACAGGCGGCGCTCCCAGCGCGTCAGGTCCCGAGGCGGCGGGGCCGAAGCCCCAGCTCTTAGGCAGAATGGCGCCGACATCGGCGTGGACGCCGAAGATAATATTCGGACCGGTCGGGTTGACCTGGAGATGCAGCCAATCCACACCCGGCACGGGCAGCATCTGCCCGCTCAACTGGTCCAGCAGCCATGCCCGCGACTGTGGGTTCGCCATCGCGCCGCCGAGCGCTCCAGCGGCGACTACTGCGGTCGCGCTAATGACGGCGGCTTTTTCGCCCGTCTGGAGACGCTGCCACTGAAGCATCCCTTTCGCTCGCAGATCGGCCATCGCCTGCATCATCTCCGGCGTCACCATCGCCGCATCCATCACGTCTCCGGCGGCCGCCGGGCGCGGCCCATTTAGAGCGACATCCGCTGGCAGCTGTGGGGGCGGCGCAATTGTAGGCGGAGCGGCGGCGGGAGCGTTCGCGGCGGGATTAGGATCGGCGGCTGCCGGTCCTGCGGGAGGGCTCAAGCGGACACGCCCCAAAGCGCCGGTCAGAAACCCGGGCTCGAGCTTCAGCATGGCGGCCTGAGCCTGGGCCTCAATCGCTGGGTCGGGGTGCACTTGATAGGCGGCGGGAGCGTTTGCGGCGGGTGGGGGCGGCCCACCAATGCTTGGCGGCGTCAGCTGGAAATTCGGCACGGGCGGGAGCACGCTGCCGTCGCGCTGCACGGAAACGCCGTTGCCTTGCGTCCGGCTCAGTGAACCCGGCAGGTTCTCCGCCGTCTGACGCATGACCCGGTCGGCGGTTTGTTCCGCCTCCAGCTCCAGCGGATCTCCCGGCTGACTGACCTCCATCGCGGCCTGCGGACGCAGCACGGACATCTGGGTGAAGTCGTGGCCTGAATTTGGCGCGGCCAGACTCGGCGTCGGCGTTTCTTCGTGAGAGGCGGACTCGGGCGACAGATTGGGCGACGGCGATCGATGGCGGCGGAGTGGAATACGTGCAGGCATGGCAAAAGCCCTCCAGTCAATCCGTTAACTCCCTGTTCTCGATACCGTCCGCCAACTCCTGCTCAACTTCTCTACTGGATGACACGATCAGTGAGTTGGGGTCAACTCATAAGTATCCGAAGGCGGCGTGGGTTGTGAAGAGTAAGACTGTGGCGCTGGCTGCGAGAATTTTGGAATAAGTACGCATCGCTGGCTCCAATCTGCGAGGGATTTGAATAGAGATACGAGAACGCAGGGGTCTGCGTTCTCGCATTCTCGATTTTTTACAATCCGATCGGATCGGCGCCTGTGAGGGTGACGGGGCCAAAGAGGCCGGAGGGGATGAGCTGGTCGACCGGACTGTAGAACTGCCGTGTGGTCGAGGTCAAGCGCTGATCCGCGGGCAGTTTGTCGTCGCCGATCAGGCGGTTGACCCAGGTGTTAGTGACCTTGACCTGGAGCGTGTTCGCGCCGGGCTTGAGGTAGCTGGTCACATCGACCCGGTATGGCGGGGACCAGAGACAGCCGAGGTCGTGTCCGTTGAGGGTCACGTTGGCCAGGCTTTCCAGATCGCCGAGGTTGAGCGAGATCATGCGGCCGGTCTTGAGGAAGTCGGCGGGCACTTGGATCGTTTTGTCGTACTCGGCGGTTCCGGAGTAGTATTTGATCCCAGGCTCCGCGTTCAATGTCCAGTCCGTGAGCGTGTCGAAGGTTGTTGTCTTCGGGGCGCTCCAGCGAGGATCGAAGTGAACCTCCCACGGACCATCCACGGCGATCGGCGACGGCGTCGCGTCGACAGTCTTGGTCGTTGTCTTTCCCGAGGCGTCCGTAACCTGGAACGAGCCGGGCGCCCAGGCGAGCAGGCTCGGCTGTCCCTTGGCGCTCTGCACGACTTGGTATGTGTCCGCGGCCTGGTCGACCGCCGAGAGGC
>JAOQAA010000368.1 GCA_025963815.1 Capsulimonas sp. | reverse complement strand
TATCGACAAACCCGATCCCAACATCGATCATCGCCGCTGCCGCAATCTCACAATCTTCTTCAAACGCCACGCCCTCACGCTGCCGGCGTCCGGCCCAAACGCCGACTGGAAGCCCGGCGACATCGTGTTCTGGGACACGGCCGGCGACGGCCACGTGGATCATGTCGGCGTGATCGCTAACCATCTCGATACCAATGGCGACCCGACCGTCACGCACCATTGGCCCGGGCAGATCGTATCGGAAATGGATTGGCTGTATCGATTGCCTACGGCGAGTCATTACCGCTGGAAAGCGAATGACGCCAGTGTGGCCCATCGTCCGGTATAATTGATTGCTCACTCGCTATCAAACTATTCTCGCACGAGGCGTTATGATCTCTCGAATATTCATGCCAGCGATTCTCGCTCTCTCACTGATTCCCATTTGCGCGACGCAAGCGAGCGCGACGCAAATTCCTTGGCAGCCCAATTGGAATAGCGCCGTCACACAAGGACAGCGCAGCCATCGATTGATCCTAGTGGATTTTTATACGGACTGGTGCGGATGGTGCAAAAAGATGGATGCGGATGTCTATCCAAATCCCGCCGTCGCGCGGGCAATGACGCAGTATGTCCCGCTCCGACTAAACGCCGAGCAGAATGGCGCGGCGCTCGCCAGACGCTACAAAGTCCATGGCTATCCCACCATCATGGTGCTGGACGACTCGGGGAACGTCGTCGATCGCTTCGCGGGCTATATGAAACCAGCAGATTTTGCCGAATGGCTGGGCGATACCGTTCATAACCACGCCGCCGCATCCAAAGAACGCCCGGCCACACAAATGTCGCGCATCCACGAAACGACAAAGTTCATTCCCAGCCACCAGGGTGACCCCATTGAGGCTGCCCCTACCCTGGCGCTGGCGCAAAAGTATCTGGATCGCGGCGATGTCGTCGGAGCAGGACGGATCGCGGTCAAAGTCGCCCATAGCGGCGCTATCCCCGCCGCGTTCTACGGAAAACTCGGCGACGCCGCGCTGCAAGACAAAAAACTGGACGCTGCCTGGGGCTGGCGCCAGATGGAGATAAAGTCCGCAAAGTCGCCGGACGAAAAAGCCTCTGCGCAATTGCAGTCAGCCCGCGTGGAGCTCACGCTTGGTTCGATCACACAGGCCACGGCGCGCTTGAAGTCACTGACACAAAGCGATTCCGCTTCCGACACGATCAAATCTCAGGCGCAAGCTCTGCTGGACGAAATCGACGCCCCGGCAGCCAAGAACGTGCGCTGAAGGCCGACGCGAGTGAAGACGGCGATGCTGTCTTCACCCACGATTGAGAAATCGACTTCCCGGCGAAGTCAGGTATAATAAGGCCCACGTACTCGGCGCCCGCCGCCCGAGGCGAAGTCGCCGCTGCCCGCCGCCTCTGCTGGCTCCACGTCCGGTAACGATTTCGCCACTGCGGGTGTTATACAAGAAGTGGAGAAGTCGCGCCGATGGCGCGCGGTAAGGACCAGCAACCTCAGTGATAAACTCGTATAGTTTGACTCATCTCAATGAATTGGAAGCGGAGTCGATTTACGTCATCCGCGAAGTCGCGGCGCAGTTCGAGCGGCCCGCGCTGCTGTTTTCGGGCGGCAAAGACTCGATCGTTCTCAGCCACTTGGCTCGCAAGGCGTTCGCCCCGGCCAAAGTCCCCTTTCCTCTGCTGCATATCGACACTGGCCATAACTTTCCTGAGACATTGGAGTACCGGGACGCGTGGGCTGAAAACATCGGCGCAAAGCTGATCGTGAAGTACGTGCAGGATTCGATCGACTCCGGCCGCGTCGTGGAGGAAAAAGGTTTCAACGCCAGCCGCAACGCCCTTCAGACGGTCACTCTGCTCGACGCTCTGGAAGAGTTAAAGATCGACGCCGCCCTGGGCGGCGCGCGGCGCGACGAAGAGAAGGCCCGCGCCAAAGAACGCTTCTTCTCACACCGCGATGAGTTCGGCCAGTGGGACCCCAAGAACCAGCGCCCCGAGCTTTGGAACCTCTTCAATGGCAAGAAGCATATCGGCGAGCACTTCCGCGTCTTCCCCATCAGCAACTGGACGGAGATGGATGTCTGGCAATATCTTTATCAAGAGAAGATTGAACTTCCCAGTCTGTACTTCACCCATCAGCGCCAGATGATCGCGCGCGACGGGCAGCTCCTCTATGCTTCCGACGCGCTGAACAAGCGGCCCGAGGAAGTTCCTGTCGAGTATCAGGTTCGCTTCCGCACCATCGGCGACATGACCTGCACCGGCGCCGTGCTTTCCCCGGCGAACTCCATGGAGGAGATCATCCAGGAAGTGGCGGCCTCGCGGGTCACCGAGCGCGGCACGCGATCCGACGACAAGCGGTCCGAGGCGGCGATGGAAGATCGCAAAAAGCAGGGTTATTTCTAAGAGTTTACAAAGATTTTAAGACATGAATGAAGTATTAGAGCCAGAATTCACCAGCGCCGGCTACCTCGATATGGAACTGCTGCGCTTCACGACGGCGGGCAGCGTTGACGACGGCAAGAGCACCCTGATCGG
>JAOQAA010000329.1 GCA_025963815.1 Capsulimonas sp. | reverse complement strand
GAACATTCTGACGATCGAAGACCCGGTAGAGTACGAGCTTTCGGGCATCACGCAGAGCATGGTCAATGTCCGCGCCGGAATGACCTTCGCCGCTGGCCTGCGCTCCATGCTGCGCCAGGACCCGAATATTATCATGGTCGGAGAAATGCGCGACCAGGAAACGGCGATGATCGCCATCGAGGCCGCGCTGACCGGTCACCTGGTTCTCAGCACCCTGCACACCAACGACGCGCCCGGGGCCGTGGCGCGCCTTCTAGACATGGGCGTCGAAAGCTTCCTGATCGCCTCCTCCGTCGTCGGCGTGCTCGCCCAGCGCCTGCTGCGCACCGTCTGCTCCAAGTGCAATGAGCAGTACGCGCCGCCCAAGGACGCCATCAAGCGCTTGGGAATGAACCTGGACCTGCTGGACAAAGGCGATGTCACCTTCTACCGGGGACGCGGCTGCGACAACTGCAAGGGCAGCGGCTACAAGGGCCGCATCGGCGTCTACGAACTCATGCCTGTCACCGATAAAGTCCGCGAGTTGATCCTGGCTCGCTCCTCATCGTACGCCATCCGCGAGGCGGCGATCGAGGGCGGCATGCGGACCTTGAAGGATGACGCCATGGAGAAGATCCTGCTCGGCATGACGACCCTCGAAGAGTCCCTGCGCGTCATTTACGCCGGATAAGAACGCCAAGAGCCGATAGAGAAGAACCTATGATTGTCAACAACGGAGACCTGCTCCCGCTCAATCCGATCGAACCGGCCGCCGCGAAACCCGCGCCTCCGGCCGCCGCCCCCAGCGATGAACTGGACTTCCTGGCGCAGATCCAGGAATCCACGAACAGCATCGACTTCCTGCTCGCTGCCCGCGCCGAAGCCGAAGAAGCGGAAAAACGCGCCAAGCAGGCGGGCGAAACTCCCCTGCTTTATTTGAAGGACGTCAAAAAGAACGCCCCCGCGCCTGTGACGCCGTCTACCGGATTCACGGCGGGCGGTTCCGCCGACGACGCCGACTCCCCCGCCGGTATGGGATTCCTAGGCTCCGACCTGCGGCGTCTCTCCGACGCGACCAGCATTCAATCCAACTCCATTGACGACTACGCTCCCAAGCCTCCCGCCGCCCCCGCGCCGCGCACGGTCGGGGACGAACTCGATGATCTGCTTGCGCCGGCTGCACGCCCCATCGCCGATCAGAGCGGCGGCGCCGCCGACCACGGCGCTCCAGTGGAGGCCGTGACCAGTCTTGCCGAAACTCATATCAGCGAACTGCTCCAGCGAACCGTGGAGTACGGCGCATCGGACCTGCACCTCACCACCGGTCTGCCGCCGATGGTGCGCAAGGACGGCCGCGTCACCCCCCTTCCTTACGATCGGGGCGCGCCACGCGAGATCCAGCGCATCGTCTACGACATCCTGAGCACGGAGCAGATCGCGGTCTACGAGCGCACGCATGAACTCGACTTTTCCTACGGCGTCCCCAATGTCGGGCGCTTCCGTTTCAACGTCTACCGCCAGCGCGGTTCGGTTGCCTGCGCCATGCGAGTCATTCCGAACAAGATCCCCAGTATGGAGCAGCTGAAGCTTCCGCCCGTCATTCGGGAGCTGACGCGCAAGCACTCCGGCCTGGTGCTGGTGACCGGTCCGACCGGATCGGGAAAATCCACCACCATCGCCAGCATCATCGACATTATCAACACGGAGCGCGACTCGCACATCCTGACGATCGAAGACCCCATTGAGTATTTACATCTTCACAAAAAGAGCATGGTGAACCAGCGCGAACTCGGCGGCGACACCATCTCCTTCAACAACGCCCTGCGCGCCGCCCTGCGCGAAGACCCGGACGTGATCCTCGTCGGCGAAATGCGCGATCTGGAGACCATTTCCGCCGCCATCACGCTCGCCGAAACCGGCCACCTCGTCTTCGCGACCCTGCACACCCGCTCCGCGCCGGCCACCATCGACCGCATCGTCGACGTCTTCCCCGCGCACCAGCAGGACCAGATCCGCATCCAGCTTTCGACAAGCATCGAAGCCGTTGTCGCCCAGCAGCTTCTCCCCAAGATCGGCGGCGGCCGCGTCGCCGCCATCGAAATCATGATCGCCACCAGCGCCCTGCGCAACCTGATCCGCGAAGGCAAGACCTACCAGATCAACTCCGTCATCGAGACCGGCCAGCAATACGGCATGCAGTCCATGGACCGAATGCTCGCCGAACTGCATCGCTCTGGGACCGTGACCTACGAAGAAGCCGCCACGCGCGCCATCGACCGTGAGAACTTCCAGAGGCTGGTGAAGGGATATTAACTTAGCATGCCGGCGCCTCCGATTGCTTTCATGTTACAATAAGGCATGAAAGCAATTGAAGGCGGCTGGTTATAAAGAAGAGCCGTGCCCCAAGAGGCCCGTTCGTTCACGAATTGATTCTCAACCGCGACCGCGTTGCGTCGTTCGATTCTTATCCCTACTCACACATCATCCCCTCTAATCGCGCCTTCACCGCCGGCCACTCCTCGGCAATCACGCTAAAATAGACCGAATCCCGCACGTACCCATCCGGCAAAACGCGATGACGTCGCAGTACGCCCTCCCGAACGCCGCCGATTCTCTCAATCGCCCTCTGCGATCGCTCGTTGCGCGAATCTGTCTTGAGCTGCACCCGGTTCATTCCAAGCGCTTCAAACGCGTGCTGAAGCAGAAGATATTTGCACTCGGTATTCACCGCTGTTCGATGGACCTCGGGCGACAGCCATGTCCACCCAATTTCCAGGCTCTTGTGGGGAAGAGAAATATCCATATAGCGCGTGCTGCCCACGATCTTTGCGAGCTGCTGATCCCAAACCGTAAACGGCAACTCTTCACCGCGAGATTGCGCGGCAAGCGCCGTTTCGATCCATTGGGCGACGGCCAATTCGTTATCAACAGCGATGGGCATATAGTCCCAAATCCCCTGGCCTTGAGCGGCTTTGAGGAAGCCGGCGGCGTGGGAGGGATCGAGAGGAAGAAGCTGTGCGCGGCTGGCGGTGAGGGAAATGGGTTCGATGGTCATGTTATAAGTCCGCTGCTCTATTGTGATTACCAAGAATACTACCGCATGCGCTCCTCAAAATGCTATCTCCACTCGTTCATACAGCCTGCGAAACTTGATCCGCGAAGGCAAAACGTACCAGATCAACTCCGTCATCGAAACCGGCCAGCAGTACGGCATGCAGTCCATGGACCGAATGCTCGCCGAACTACACCGCTCCGGAACGGTGACCTACGAAGAGGCCGCCACGCAGGTGATTGACCGGGAGAATTTCCAGAGGCTGGTAAAAGGGCACTGATCGCATGCCATCGCCTCTGACGGCTTTCATGTTACAATAGGGCATGAAAGCAATTGGAGGCGGCCGGCCATGAAAAAGAACCGTGACGCCAGAGGCCCGTTTGTCCACGAATTGATTCTCAACCGCGACCGCGTTTCTTCGTTTGACACATATCCCTACTCCCTGCCGCCGATCCGCTCGCTGTCTCGTCTCAAGCTCCACCCTCAGGTCACGTTCTTCATCGGCGAAAACGGATCTGGAAAATCCACGCTGCTGGAAGCCGTTGCTGTCGCAGCGAAGTTGAACGCCGAAGGCGGAAGCCAGAACTTTAACTTCGCCACGCGCGCGTCTCACTCCGATCTTTCGGAGTACTTGACGCTTGTGCGCGGCGCCAGCCGGCCGAGCGACAGCTTCTTTCTCCGGGCGGAAAGTTTTTTCAATGTCGCGACCGCCGTTGAGGGGTACGCCGTCAGCGGCTACGGAGAACGCAGTCTGCATGAGCAGTCTCATGGAGAATCGTTTATGGCGCTCGCGCTTCATCGCTTCCGGCAAGGCGGGCTCTATATTTTGGACGAACCGGAAGCGGCGTTGTCCCCACAACGTCAGCTGGCGCTGATCAGCCGCATGCATCAATTGATCTTGCAAGGCTGCCAGTTCATTATTGCAACCCATTCACCGATATTGATGGCGTACCCCAACGCGTCGATCTTGGAGTTTTCGGCAAATGGTATTCAGCCCATGGAATATCGGAACACGGAGCACTACCAAGTCACCAAGACATTTCTGGACGATCCGGAGCGCATGCTCGCTCTGTTGATGTCTTCTTAACCCATGCTACAATAGATCATCAAATACGCCGAGCGACCAAATATGAAGAAGACAAGGGCCGTCCAAGGCCCGTTCGTTCACGAATTGATTCTCAACCGCGACCGCGTTGCGTCGTTCGACAAATACCCCTACTCTCTGCCGCCGATCCGATCGCTGTCTCGGCTCAAGCTCCATCCACAAGTGACGTTTCTCATTGGCGATAACGGAACAGGCAAATCCACGCTATTAGAAGCCATTGCCGTTGCCGCAGGGTTTAACCCCGAAGGCGGCGGGCGCAATTTCAATTACTCCACACGCGCTTCTCATTCCAGTTTGGGCGATCATCTGACTTTGGTCAAAGGGACAAGCTCTCCGCGAGATTCCTACTTCCTGCGCGCCGAAAGCTTCTTCACAGTGGCCACGCAGATTGAAATTATGGATAGAGAGGCGGGGGGTGGACCTCCGATTATCAACTCCTATGGCGGCGTGTCTCTGCACGAGCAATCCCACGGTGAATCGTTCATGGCGCTGCTTGTGCATCGTCTTGGCGGCGGCGGACTGTACCTGCTGGATGAACCTGAGGCCGCGCTTTCTCCGCAGCGACAGTTGGCGCTGCTGCGGCGCATGCACGAACTTCTTCAGCAAGGCTCGCAGTTTATCATCGCCACCCACTCGCCCATTTTGATGGCTTACCCCGATGCTTCGATTTTGCAGTTTTCCGCTGAGGGGATTGCACGGACCGAGTACCAGGAGACTGAGCATTATCAAGTCACCAAGATGTTTCTGGACGATCCCGAACGTATGCTGGCGCTGCTTATGGCGCCCGACGATCAATATTGAGATGAGAAAAGCCGCTTCCATAAATGGGGCGACTTTTCGATTGCTTGACATGCATAACCCACACCTCATTCCCGAAACTGGGGCGCAGTTCGTGGAATGCCTCCGACTCGAACGGATCCCTCCAAGCCTTGTTTTTATACCCCTCTTGCGCGTTTACGCACCTCGTCGAAGCTTGTAAAATTTTCATGTAAAATTCATGAAGGTAAATCGTGCGAGAGTACACATAGTGATTATAAGGCTAGCCTAATCATCTTCAACGGAGCAGATGACACAATTTCGTTCGCTCAACGTACAGAGAGAATTAGCAGGAGAAAATTTCGTGAAACCAAAGCAGACCGCGCTCGCGTTTCCATTGGTGCTATTGCTATCCATAGCGAGTATCGTCGTTCGCGCCTACATTGCACCCGCCATTCGACCGGCGGCGCAGGCAGGAGAACCCCGGATGCTTCAGCTGCCAAAGCCTCACCACATGATAAAGCGTCATGTAAAACCTACATGGGATACGACTAAGAGCGTTGCGCTGCCGCCGCGGAAGACGGTTGCGCAGCAGATCGCGGATTTGAAGGCGGATCGCTAGATTCCCAGCTGGGAAAAGCTCGAAAAAAAGCCCGCCTCGCGCTATGCGCGGGGCGGGCTTCGTCGTGTGAGATGATGCTGACTAGGGGTGCTGCCACCATATGGTCAGGGCGCCGGCGCTGGGGCCGGCGGCGTTGTCGTAGATGCGGTCGTTTTCGTGACCGGCAAGGATGACGGCGGAGCCGTAGTTCCAGCCGCCGCTGTGTCCGCCGGCGTTGTTCGCGTTGAACCACGCGTTCAGGTTCGGCATTCCAAGCCCCGCCGCGAAGGCGAAGGCCGGACCGGCGTTGTTGTAAATGCCGACCGTGGTGCGAGCCCCGTATGTGCCGCGCAGACCTTTGAACACGCCGAACCAGATGTCAAACGGTCCCGCGGGGGACTGGTAGTAGTTGGCGTGCGGATCGCCAGGAGCGGGAATGGAATCGCAGGTGTGCCAGATGATGAACGCCGTCTTGCCGTTTTTCCCGTTGTTGCCGCCGTATCCCGGCAGCGTGCGGTAATCGATCAGGTCGGCGTTATTGCTGTACGTCGTGGCGAGCCACGGCGCGCCATGCCCTTCGTAAAGGACAACCTGGTTCTTGCCGACGAAGTTGACGCTGTTGTCACCGATACCGCCCGCCGGCCAGTTCTCCCAAAGCCATGGGTAGTCTTTGAAATACTGATTGAAGTGGACCGGCTTGTAGCCGACCGGGGTCAGGATGGAGTTGGCGGCGTCCAGGTTCGTGTGGAAGCGCCAGGCGTCGTCGAGGAAGCGGTCGTCGCCGCGCACGACGTAAATGCCGTAGTCGATTGGAGACGCGCCGCTGCCGATATGTGCGATGGCTCCGCGAAGCGCCGGCTCAGTCGCAGGGTTCTGATTGATCGGCGCATCATTGATGACTTCCGGTGGTGTATTGGAGGCGGGGATGACAAACGTCTGACCGCTGAGGGCGCCTTCGCTGCTTCGGAATTCCACCTGAAAGCGGTAAGCCGGCTGGACGAACTTCAGTCCCTGCTCGACATACGCCAGATCGTAGTTCATCAACTTGTAAGTGACCTTAGGATCAGTCTTCCGCAGAAGTCCGATCAGCTCGCCCAGTTTTCTGCTGAACTCTGCCGCGGCTTCGCTGTATGGCTTCCAGTCGACTTTAGCAGTGTCGTACGCCAGCGGGCGCATCGTGCGCGTCACGCCGACAGGGCCGGCGCTCGATAGATCGACAGAGAGCAGCGAGTACGGTCCATCAATCCGCAGTCCATCGGCGCGGTGGATGATATTGACGGTGCGCAGAACATCCGTCCCCTTCGGATTGGCTCCGACCGCTTCACCCGTCCCGCGAGCCGTGGTGACGATATCGGAAGGCTCCAGCGAGCCGATACGAACGGCGGGAAGCAGCGCGACCTCCTGAAGGTAGTCCAACGCATTCTTGGACGCGGCGCGCGGATCGGGAGCGGCGCCGGTCGCCAGCGCAAGGTTCGGAGTGAAGATCAGACGGCCATCGCTGAAGTCGCTGATGATGCGAACGCTGCCGTCGCCGTCGACGAACGTCTGCTGCCGCGTGTCCGTATTGCCGCCTCCAGCTATCAAGCCACGGCGGCGGGCAAACCCGGCGACCTGACTGGTTGTCAGGTCAGGCGTCCCAAGCGTGAAGATATGGTAAGTAGCCGCGGCGGTGCCGCGATACGGCGTGGCGGTAACCACTCGCGCGGTTCCAGCGACTGCGCCGGTCGGGAGCACCGCTTGGATCGTGGTGACGCCTGTCACAACATAGGAACGGGCGTTGGTCTTGATCAGTGAAAATCGAGTATCGGCTCCAGGCGTAACCTGATTGTTCGGCGACGAGAAGGAAAAGCCGACGGTATCGGCTGTGGGGCTGCGCCAGGCCGTCAGAGGGGCTTTGGTTCCGCCGCCATCACTCCGCCAATCCACATCCGTCAGGACAGGTCCGAAGTCAGAGCGAGTCACCAGCGTCAAATTCGCCGTCGAGGACGCCTTGTTGGTGACATGGACATAAAAGTCCAGCGATCCTGCGGTTGTTTCACGAATCACACGGTCCTGAACGATTCCGGAGGCCAGCACGGCGCCGGTCGAGGATGTGATTTGAAAAGGAATCGATTCGTCGCGGACGATGGTTCCCGCGAGTTCCGGCCGAGCCGCTGAACTCGTTCCGGGAACCAGCACTGTTGCTCCGGGGACTATTGGGACAGCGTTCGCCGCCACTACGCCAAGGCAGGAAATCATGGCGACTGCGCCAATGATCTTATGCGCCTGCTGTAAACTTCTGTGTTGCATAAATCCTCCTATGGATTGTCATTGTCGCAAATACGGATATTGAATAAAACGTCGTTGTTGGGAGAACAAGCCCGGCGCGAGATATCCGGTATTTGTGCAATCATTGGAATATTAAGCATAATCAATGCCAAGTCCCTGGTAACACTACGAGGCTCCCCTCAAAAACCACAATTTCATCGAAACAGCGAGCAGGCATGATAAAAACGAAGTTTCCGATGATCGCCTAAACGGGTAAATGATCGTGGATATCCTCCTAGCCCGTCATGCACGGAAAGAAATTACGACGGCGGAGGAGAAGGAGAACGATCATGGCGGATCTGATTACCGGCTTATTTCGCGACCGAGCCTCGGCGGAGCGCGCGGTTGCTGACCTGGAAGCATTGGGGTATCGTCAGAACGATATCAGTGTGATTATTCGTGATGAGACGGCGCGCCGCGAATTCGCGGAAGCGACCGGCACGAAGGCGACGGAAGGCGCAGGCGTCGGCGCCGCGATCGGCGGAACGCTGGGCGCGATCGTCGCAGCCCTGACCGCCACCGGCAGCGTTGCAGCCATCGCCGCAACCGGCGGCGCAGCCATCCCGCTTGTCGCCGGTCCTCTGGCGGCGGCGCTTGCAGGCGCAGGCGCCGGCGGCCTGGGTGGCGGCATCATTGGCGGCCTGGTCGGCGCGGGCATCCCCGAGGAAACCGCTCGCACATATGAAACCGGCCTCAGCACCGGCGGTATTCTCGTTGGCGTCCACGCCGACGCCGCCAACGCCACACGTGTCCGCCAGGCGCTGATCGCCGACGGCGCCGTGGACGTTCAGGGCGCGCTCGCGGGCGCGGCGCTGTAAACACGATCAGAGAAACGATTCGATCAACATGGGCCGGGATGCGCGATTGGCGCATCCCGGTCTTTTGTTCTTCCGCCCTGGTACAATCTCCCCATGCCCTCCTCCACCTATGATGTCATCGTCGTCGGCGCCGGTCACAACGGCCTCGTCTGCGCCTGCTACCTGCAGCGCTTCGGATACCGCGTGCTGGTTGTCGAGAGCCGCCCGGTCGTCGGCGGCGCGGTCTGCACCGAAGAGATTTGGCCGGGATACAAGATCGACATCGGTTCGTCCGTCCATATCATGATCCACCAGACGCCGATCGTCAAAGACTTAGAACTCACGCGTTATGGTCTCTCCTATATTGAGATGGACCCATGGGCGGCCTTTCCCCTGCGGGACGGACGCGCGATCTGCTTCCACCGTGACCTCGACAGAACATGCGCCAGCATCGCCCAGGTCTCCCCACAAGACGCCGCCGCTTACAAAGATTTCATCACGCGCTGGGGACCGGTAGCTCGCGGCGTGTTCAAAGCGTTCCAGGAGCCGCCGACGATGGCGAACTTCGGACGCCACGTCATCATGGCGAAATCACCGGGTCGGAATACCAGCGACACTCTGCGCATGATCTTGTCGGGCTATGGGCGCTTGCTTCACGAGACGTTCGAAAGCACGGAGATGCGCGCGGCATTGGGATGGCTTGCGGCGCAATCGGGACCGCCGCCCACGGAGATCGGCTCCGGCCCCTTCGCCGGCTGGCACGCGGCCCTGCACGAGACAGGCGCTTGGCGCGCCCGGGGCGGCTCCGGCGCGCTCACAGCCGCGATGCGCCGCGCATTCGAGGCCCAGGCCGGCGAAGTGCTCACCAACGCCCCTGTCGAGCAGATCCTCGTGGAAAACGGACGCGCCGTCGGCGTCGAAGCCGGAGGTCAAACATACCGGGCCAAAGCTGTCGTCTCCGCCTGCCACTTGATGACGACCATGCGCACGCTGCTCGCGCCCGAGCACATTCCCGACGATCTGAAACGACGCCTGGATGCCCTGAATGTCGGCAACGGCTTCGGCATGACCGTCCGCTGCGCCGCATCCGAGCTGCCCGACTACGGCGCCGGTCAGCCGCATGAGGTCCATCAGGGCATGCAGCTTCTCTGCCCCACCCCTGAATATCTCATGGACGCTTACGCCGACTACATCGGCGGGCGCCCGTCACAAAAGCCGCCCGTCCTCGCCATGACCTTCAGCGCCCTGGATTCCACACTCGCTCCCGAAGGCAAGCATATCGTCCAGCTCTGGTCCCAATACTTCCCATACGACCGCCGCGACGGCCGTTCCTGGGACGACGCGCGCGAAGAGGTCGCCGACACTATCTGCGAAACCCTCTACGACTACGCCCCCAACATGCGCGGCGCCATCGAGAAGCGTTTCATCCAAACCCCTCTCGACTTAGAACGTACCCTCGGCCTCCTGCGCGGCAACGTGATGCATCTCGAAATGTCTCTGGACCAGATGTTCGCCTTCCGCCCTCTCCCCGAACTCTCCGAATACCAGAGCCACATCCCTGGCCTCTTCTTAACAGGAGCGAGCACCCACCCCGGCGGCGGCGTCTTCGGCGCCTCCGGCGCGAGCGCCGCGCGCGTGGTTCGAAAGGCGCTGGGGCGGCGGTAAGGCGCCCTCCAGCCACTCCCGGAATAAACCGATAATGAAGAGGGCGGCGTCTTGGGACGCGGCTTGCGCGGGAATCGTACGCCCCGCCGCTCTTCAGGAGGTTATTCCGTGGCAACATTTGTATATGACGCCCTTGATCCGTCCGGACGCGAGGTCAAGGGAAAAATAGAAGCGGACAACGAGCAGATGGTGATGTCGCGTCTGCACGAGCAGCATTTCCATATTCTCTCCGTCAGCGAAGCGAAGGCGAGCTTCAAGCTGCAGTTCGCATCGAAGACGCAGAAAGTAAAGCTGCCGGCGCTGGTGGTCTTCTCACGCCAGTTCGCCACCATGATCGACGCCGGTATCCCCATCATCAAATGCCTGGACATTTTGGAGAGCCAGATCAAGGAAGAGGGACTGAAAGGCGTCATCAATGCGACCAAGAAAGATGTGAAGGGCGGCCTATCGCTGACGGACGCGCTCGCCAAACATCCCCACGTCTTCAGCAAACTTTATGTCAACATGATCCGCGCGGCGGAAATTGGCGGTATTCTCGATATCATTTTGGATCGGCTTGCAGGATTTCTCGAAACGGAAATGGAAATAAAGGGCAAAGTAAAGTCCGCGATGATGTATCCCATCATCGTACTATGCTTTGCAGGCATTATGGTCGTCGCCTTGTTCCTCTTCGTGCTGCCGCGGTTCAAAGAGATCTTCATCTCAATGAACGTGGAAATGCCGCCGACCACGCAGTTTTTGTTCGACGCCAGCGATTGGCTGCAAAAGTTCTGGTGGCTAGTTATCATCATGGTAACCGGCGCCATCGTCGCCGTCAAGAAGTACGACAAGACAGTCAAAGGCCACTTCGTTTTGGATGGACTGAAGCTCAAGCTGCCGATCTTTGGCGACTTGGTGCTGAAGATGAGCATCTCGCGCTTCGCCCGGACATTTGGAACGCTGATTGCGTCCGGCGTTCCGATGATGCGGTCTCTGGAGATTATCGGCGAGACTTCAGGCAACGCGGTGCTTGCCAATGCGATCAATAACGCGCGCAACGCAATTCGCGAAGGCGCGAAGATCAGCCATCCGCTTGCGGCGTCCGGGTTGTTTCCTTCGATGGTCACACATATGATCGATGTCGGCGAGGAAACAGGCCGCCTGGCGGAAATGCTGACGAAGGTTGCGGATTTTTACGACAATGAAGTCGACGCCATGGTCAAGGGATTGACGTCGATGATCGAGCCGCTGCTGATCGTCTTTATGGGCGTCGTGGTCGGTTTTATCGCCATCTCCGTCATGGCGCCGATCTTCAAATTGGTAACGTCCATCCATTGATCGAATTGTAAGTTGTTCTTCGCCGGTCCCGAAGGTATCAGTCCAGGGACGGCGAAGGAATTGGGGGGATATGGGAGCAGAAACAGCAGCAGCAGGTCCTTCACAGTGGGACGGTCAGGAACGCCGAAGTCCGAGCCGCCTGGACGATGAAGCGCGGGCGCGCCGACTTTTGATCAAATATAAAGCCGGCGGTCCCGATGCGGCGGCGGCGCGTGAAGCGCTCGTACTGCAGTTCCGGCCACTTGTCCAAAAGCAGGCGCGCCAGTTCATGAGCGCCGCAGTTCCCTTGGAGGACTTGATCCAGGAAGGCTTCCTGGGGCTTATGCACGGGATCGATCAGTACGATCAAACCCGCGGCGTGAAGCTGATTACCTACGCCACCCACCATATCGACGGTCATCTTCGCCATTTTCTCCGGGACCGCGTTCAGATCATCAAGGAGCCGGCGTGGCTTCAGGAGCTGGCGCAGAAAGTCCGGCGCGAGATTGAAACGCTTACCCAATCACTTGGACGCGAGCCAACCGATCAGGAAACGGCCCAGTCGCTGGGATTAGCGGAATCCGAGATCGTTCGGATCAAATCCACGCGCGCCATCTTCGCCGTGACTTCTCTGGATGAAGCGCAAGAGACGGGCGGCCCCGCCGCGCATGTCGCCGAAAGTAATCTACGCGCCACCACTGCTGAGCTTCCCATTGAAGACCGTGTGGTTTTGGAAAACGCGCTTGTCCGGCTGAAAGAGATCGAGCAGAAGGTTCTTTACAGCTTCTATTACGAGGACCGGAGCCAAACGGATATCGCCCGCGCGCTCGGCGTCTCCAACAACTATATCTCACATATTCTGAAAAACTCGGCGCGCAAACTGCAGCAGATGTTCCGCAGCGACGCCGTCCGCGAAGCCGCGCTTCAGCATGAAGGACGCCGAAAACGAATTGCGAGCCTGGGACCGATCGCCGCAGACGACTACGACGAAGCCCCCGCGACGGTCGTTGACGCCGTCACGGGTCTTTACACGAAAAGCTATTTCGAAGCGCGTTTGGAAGAAGAAGTATCACGGGCAAAGCGGCACGAGCTGGAGCTGTCCGTAGTGCGGGTGCTGGTGGGAAATGATCTGCCGGAAGCGTCTTACTTCGCTCAGGTGGCGCAGACCGTCAACGAGTGCATGCGGCGTTCGGACTTAGTAGCGAGGATTGGGGATCACGAAATCGGAGCGATGCTGCCGCATACGGGCACGACCAAAGAGATCGTCCGCAAGCGCTTGATTACACAGCTGATCGCACTGCGTGACGCCATGCCGCACCCGTTCACGATTATGCTGGGCGCAGCCTCATTCCCAGAGTTCTCTCACAAGAACGATCTGATGGAGGCGGCGGCTCCCGTGAATGCGCTGGATTAGCATATCGGGCGCACGCTAGTCGCCGATGCCCATCAAACGGCGGAGGGCCGCGAGGTCGTAGGGATCGCCTTCGGCCACGGCGGCCTTCACGCTCTCCTCTTCCGCCATGGCGAC
>JAOQAA010000304.1 GCA_025963815.1 Capsulimonas sp. | reverse complement strand
AGAGGGTAGGGAATCCCGCCGCCGTGAAGGCCTGAAACCCCGCGACCAGGGTGATAACCCCAAAGCCGCCCATCTCGCCGCTGATCGTCAGCAGATACCGTCCGGCGGCTCGGTTGGCCGAGAGGAAGTCCGCGACGCCTCGCATGAGCGATCGTGTCTTCCAGCTGACGATGCGGATCAGGATGATGGAGGCGAACACGATTGTCCAGTCGATCCAAGAAAGGTTCATAGCATTGTCTCTTTTGTTGCTGAGAGCGGCCCCCCTGCTCCCAATCCTGGGGGAGGAGTTTAGCGCGAGTGTGTTTGGAAATGCCGACACGTATCACCGATCTCAAACATCGGGGCAAATGTCCATTTCGATCAAATCACCACACGCCAAATTCCTCCCCCAGGATTGGGGGGCAGGGGGGCCGAAGCCGAGGCCATCCGTGTCAAAGAATCATCCGCCCCGCCGCCTCGTCCACACACAATACAGCGTTCTCATGCAGACGCATGAACGATGCGGGCAGTTGGTCGCTGATCTCGTCCGTGAGGACGCGATGGACGATCTCCGATTTGGCGGAGCCGCTGGCCATCATGACGATCTGGCGGGCTTCCATGATCGTGCCGACGCCCATGGTGATCGCCTGAGTGGGGACATTTTCGATGCCGCCGAAGCCGAGCGCGGCGTCCTGGCGCGTGACCGGCGCCAGCGTGACCAGACGGGTGCGTGAGTGGAGCGAACTGCCCGGTTCGTTGAAGCCCATGTGGCCTGTGCGGCCGACGCCGAGCAATTGCAGGTCGAGACCGCCGGCGTCATGGATGGCTTGCTCGTAGTCGCGGCAGGTCATGGCGATCTGTGCGATGCTTGTCGGCCGGCCGTCGGGAACGCTCCAATGCTGGCAATTGACATAGTCAAACAGGTTCATCGCCATGAACTGCCGGTAAGAACGGAGCGATCGGGGCGACATGGGGTAGTACTCGTCCAGATTGAAGGACGTCACGCGGGAGAAATCCAGCCCTTCCTCACGGTGGCGGCGCGCCAGCGCCGCGTAGACGCCGAGCGGGGTGGCGCCGGTTGCGAGACCGAGCACGGCGTCCGGCTTGCTCTGGATCAGGGCGGCGATGAGGTCCGCGACGTGATTGCAAAGCGCGGCGTAATCGGGCGCGGCGAAGACGCCCACTTCGGCGAGACAGGTGTTAGACACAGGCGTCACTTTCTTCGGAGGGAACCGGACGATAATTGACATCGAGCGCGTCCAGGCGATGGCGATGGACGGCGAGGCGTTCGCTGAAATCGGCGAAATCCTTGTGTTCGGGCTGTGTCCAGGTCAATTCGGCCAGGGCGGCGAGGCGCGGAAACGCCATATATTCGACCTGGCGAGAAGTCGGCATGTACTCGGTCCAGAGCTGCGCCTGGGCGCCAAGGATGTGATGCGCGAACTCCGGCGCCAGGGCTTCGGGGATCGGCTCGTACTGATAGACCGTCGCCAGCGTCAGCGTGTTGGAAAACGCCAGAGGTTCGCCGGAGCGGTCTTCCGTCTGATAGTAATCCAGATAGGTGTGTTTATGATCGGCCATAACGACGCGATGGCCCTTTTCGGCTGCGGCGACCCCGCCGGCCTCGCCGCGCCAGGACATCACGGCGGCGTTGGGCGCCAGTCCGCCTTCCAGGATCTCATCCCAGCCGATCAGACGGCGGCCATGGGCGGTAAGGAAGGTATCCATGCGTCCGATGAAATACGATTGCAGCGCGTGTTCGTCGGTGAGACCCAGCTCCCGGATTCTTGCCTGAATAGAGGGGCTTTCGCGCCACTGAGTCTTGACGGCTTCGTCGCCGCCGACATGGATGTCGCGCGACGGGAATATGTCCATCACTTCGGTCAGCACGTCTTGTAAAAAGGCGAAGGTCTCCTCGGAAGCATTGAACAGGGTGGGGTGGATGCCCCAGACCTGGCTGACCTCGGGAGCGATGCAGCACGCGCCGTCTTCAAAGTCGGCGCAGCCCAGCTCGGGATACGCCGCGACGGCGGCCTGCGCGTGGCCGGGCATCTCGATCTCCGGCACGATCTGCACGTGACGAACGCGGGCGTATTCGACGACTGCACGCATCTCGTCCTGAGTGTAGAAGCCGCGATGCGCCCGGCCGTCGAATTCCTGCTGAGCGGGATCGAAGTCCCGGTCCGAAGGGTCCTGCATGGCTCGACCTACGAGCGTTTCCGCGCGATGGGCGCCGACCTCCGTGAGCCTGGGATATTTCTTGATCTCGATGCGCCAGCCCTGATCGTCGTTCAGGTGCAGGTGCAGCACGTTCAGTTTGTGCAGCGCCAGCAAGTCGATAAACTTTTTGAGGAATGGGGCCGGCATGAAGTGACGCGCGACATCCAGCATCACGCCGCGCCACTGGAAACGCGGAGAATCTTCGATTTCGACGCATGGGATGGTCCATTGGAGATCGCCATGAGGCGTTTGGTCGAAGGCGGCGGGCGGCATCAGTTGAAGCAGCGTTTGGCCGCCGTGGAACAGCCCTGCCGTCGTGGCGGCGGCGATCTCGATCCGAAGCGGTGTAACCCACAGACGGTATCCTTCCAGACCGAGCGATGCGCAGTTAGGATCGAGCCGCATTTCCAGGGTGGGACCAGAAGCATCGCCCATTTGGCGGACCAGCAGCGGGAATCCCGTCGCCTGTGAAAGATGTTTGGCGAGGAACGACGCTTCGGCGCGCGCATCTCCACACGCCAGTACGGTCACCGATGCGTCCAGTCGAAAGACCCCCTCGCGGGGGATTGCGCTGTTCGGTTTTGGGATGATTCCCGCCGCCGAAAACGACGTGCGGGCGGGATCGCGCTCGTAAAGGGCGTGTTCAGTGTATGTCATTGGGTATTTCTTTTGCGACGGGAAACGGTTATCTCCCCGCGCAATGCGCGGGGAGGAGAATATTAAGGCTTCGATCCGGAAGCGACCTTTGTGTCAGGTTTGAGCCAGGCGCGCTTGACAGTCTGGAGGAGGACGTCTTTTTTACCGTCGGGCTGATTGCCCCGATATCCGCTGCCTAGCTCCCAGATGATGACGCCGCCGAGTTTTTGTTTCTTGGCGAACTCCATCTTCTGTGTCAGCAGCAGCTCGTTGTCGAAGGAGATGAATTTGCGGTCCGCCGGCGTCGCCCCTTCGACGCTCAAGTAGGGCGCATGTGCGTCGGCGTCCCAGTGACGGCGCTCTGGACGATCGTACTTGTCCATAAGCGTGAAGTATTCGATCGGCTCCATCTTCACGTTCTGGATGCTCTGGTCGGGGCCGTCAGCGCCGGACCAGGCGTAGCCATAGAACGCCAGTCCCATGCCGAGCTTCGCACTGGGAACGCCGGCCTTCAGATACTTCTGAACATTTTCCTGGACCGAGGGGAAGGGGCGGGTGGCGTTCAGCCGCCGTTCGCCGCCATCATAGAGCGAGGAGTTATGCCAGGTCTTCCAGCCCTCCCACGTTCCCGACTGATCGTACGTCATAATGTTGATCTGGTCGAACTCAGGTGAAAGGCGTGCGAACAACTCGGGCTGTGAGGAGATCGCGCATGTCAGCAGCAGCTTCGGATCGGCGGCGGTCATCTGGGCGTGCAGCTCATGGATAAAATTCTCGTAGTTGGGGATGTCGGTGTCTTCGACCGGCTCCATGTCGATATCCAGACCGTCATAACCGCGTGTCGTCACAATCTCCATCAATGTGCTGATGAATTTCGGCCTAACGGCGTCGGCGATCGCTGCGCGGAACGGCGTCTCCGTGTCTCCGCCGCCGACGCACAGAAGCACCTTGCTTCCCTTGGCGTGCGCCGCCGTAATGACGGCCGTAGATTGCTCGGCGGTAATGGACTTGACCGGGTCAATCGTACCGTCCACGGCGGGGATCACATGGAAGTGAATCAGGTGCGAAATGGCTGAGTAATCGATCTTCTCGGGCGTCAGCACGCCCGCTTCCTGCACCCAGTTCGCATAGTACGCGCTCACCCAGAGCGGACGCGTCGCCAGCACCGGTTTGGCGCTTGGTTTCGGAGCCGGCTTCGCCGCCGACAGGGAAATAAACGACGCCGCGCCTGCTCCCACGAGCAGGAGACTAAAAATTGTTGTTCGTGCAGTTCTCAATGGCTTGTTCCTTGCCTGGAGACGTCCCATGGGGAGGTATCTCC
>JAOQAA010000288.1 GCA_025963815.1 Capsulimonas sp. | reverse complement strand
GCTAGTGCGGCTGCGGCGCGGGAGTTAATGTCTACTCTATGATAAATGTGTTCCGGCGATTTGCCGGTCGGTTCTCACGCGACATGGGTATCGATCTCGGTACCGCAAATACCCTCGTCCATGTCCGTGGGCGCGGTGTTTTGCTGCGCGAGCCTAGTGTCGTCGCCATCAATCGCGATACAAAAGAAATTCTCCATGTGGGCGAGGAAGCCAAGCGCATGATTGGGCGAACGCCCGGCAGCGTTGTCGCTATTCGTCCTTTGAAAGACGGCGTGATCGCCGATTTCGACCAGACCGAGCGCATGCTGCGATATTTTATCGAGAAGGTACACCGCCGCAAGAACTTCTTCCATCCGGTCGTCGTGGTCGGTGTTCCCTCGGGTATCACCGAAGTGGAGTACCGGGCCGTCAAGGAAGCGACGAAGAAGGCGGGCGCCAAGGATGTTTATCTGATCGAGGAGCCAATGGCGGCCGCGATCGGCGCCGGCATGCCGGTTTCCGAACCGATCGGCTCGATGATTGTAGACATCGGCGGCGGCACCTCCGAAGTCGCGGTCATTACCTTCGGCGCGTTCGCCGTCTGGAAATCGATCCGTGTCGCCGGCGACGAGATTGACGAAGCGATTGTCAGCTACGTACGTCAGGTCTTCAATCTTTACATTGGCGACCGAACGGCGGAAGAGTGCAAGATCGCGATCGGTTCGGCGTACAAGCTGGAGCAGGAGCTGACCATGGAGATCCGTGGTCGCGATATTGTTTCCGGACTGCCGCGCGCCGCGACCATTTCGTCGGTGGAAGTGCGCGAAGCGATTGCTGAGCCCATCAACCAGATCGTGGAGACGGTAAAGGAAACCCTGGAGGACACGCCTCCGGAGCTTGCCGCTGATATCATGGACCATGGGATCGTGCTAGCCGGAGGCGGCGCGCTGCTGCGCGGTCTGGACAAGCTGATCACACGGGAGACCGGGATGCCGGTCCATATCGCGCCGGATCCTCTGTCGTGCGTCGTGCTGGGCACCGGAAAGTATCTGGAGAGCATCCAGAGCAATTCTAAGCTCCGCAACGTGCGTCTCACGGAGATGCGGCTAAGAGGAGTTGCTTACTCAGGAAGGTAACGTCTCGATATGCCGAGGTCCGGGCGCAACAACCAGCGAGGGATTGCGCTTCTGACGGCGCTGCTGCTTTGCGGCGCCTTGAACGCTATCCATCACCAGCGCCAGCGCCGCAGCCTGCCGGACCCCGTGACCGGCGTCGTGCGCGACGCGGCGCTCATCCCGGCGCAAACCGTCACCGTGCAGATTGCACAGTGGTGGCGTTTGCACGTCAGCTCTCTCTTCGCCGGTCCGCAGCTCGCGCAGCGCAACCGCATTCTCAACCAGCAGGTGCTCGCGCTTTCGGGTGAGAACAAGCAGCTTCTTGAGGCGCAGCAGGAGAATAATCGCTTGCGGGCCTTGCTCGATTTTGAGCAGAAGTCGCCTCGGCCTTTGCTCGCCGCCGAAGTGACGGCGCTCAAACCCATTCCCCATTCGGAAACCCTCACTCTCAACCGGGGATTGTCCAGCGGCGTCAAGCTGCGTACGATCGTCATCGCGCCCAACGGCGCGCTGATCGGCCAGGTCCTCGATGTCACTCCACGCTCCTGCACCGTGCTGATGATGACCGATATCGGCAGCAGCGTCGGCGCGCAGGTGCGTGCTCGGAACAACGCTAAGCCGCCGATCGGGGTCTGTCAGGGGACGGGGGATTCGATCCACCTGACGTATTTGAAAAGCGAGGACGACGTTCGCCCCGGCGATCTTGTGACTACGTCCGGCCTCGGCGGAGTTTTTCCTTCGGATATTCCCATCGGAACCGTGGTCTCCGTCCAGAATGACGCCACGCGGTCGATCAAGACGGCCGTCGTGCGTCCTAACGCCTATTTCGACAGCCTCGAAGAAGCCTTTTTGATCCGATGATCGACTCCAAAATGACGCCCGGGATTCAAACCGTCGTCGTCGTCTTTTGTCTCCTCTTCGCCCATGTCCTCCAGGGCCGCGTCGCGCACGCGATCGAATTTCGCGGCGCGCATCCCGATCTTCCCTTGATCGTCCTTGCCTGCGGCGCGACCCTGCTTGGCGGCGCGCGCGGCACGGCGGTCGGCCTTTGGAGCGGTCTGCTGACCGCCTCCATCGCGGGCGTCAACTATGGCTCGCTGCTCGCCAGCCGGACGATTGCGGGAGCATTCGCGGGCAACCTTCAGCGCAGTATGCTGCGGGACAGCATCATCGTGCCGCCTCTGATTGTCTTCTCCACCACGGTCGTCGCCGAGTTCATTTACGCGGTGATGGCGCCGAACGCATGGCTGCACCATTGGCGTCTTTGGATGCGTCAAACCGGCGGCGAGGTCGCGTACAACATGGTTTTGTCGTATCCGATCTACTTTTTGCTGCGCCGCATACGGATCGGCCATAAAGTCGAGGATCCATTTGCGCTGCACTCGTGACATTTTGCGTAAAATTTCGGTATAAAAACTAAGGGGCTTGTCCGATAATCAAGGATAGCAAGTAACCATAAACCCAAGGAGACGGGACCATGCCTGAGACAATGACGACAACGGCGGAAGAGACAAACTCCTACCAGATTGCGCTGCGGCAGCTGGAGAACGTGGCTGGCATTTTAAAACTGGACGCCGGAACGCACGAAGTTTTGCGGCATCCGAAGCGCGAGCTGACGGTGCACTTCCCAGTGAAGATGACCAGCGGCGAGACACAGGTCTTTACCGGATATCGCGTGCAGCACAACACCAGTCGGGGGCCGGCCAAAGGCGGCCTGCGCTTTCACCCCGAAACGGACATCGACGAAGTGCGCGCGCTGGCGATGTGGATGACCTGGAAGTGCGCGATCGTCAACATTCCCTTCGGCGGCGCCAAAGGCGGCGTTGTCTGCGACCCCTCGAAACTCGATCTGGGTGAGCTGGAGCGCCTGACACGGCGCTACACCTCCGAAATCAGCCTGCTGATCGGCCCGGACAGCGACATTCCCGCCCCCGACGTCGGCACCAACGGTCAGGTCATGGCCTGGCTGATGGATACCTACTCAATGCACGCGGGGCATACCGTTCCCGCCGTGGTGACCGGCAAGCCCGTAAGCATCGGCGGCTCCGAAGGGCGCATCGATGCGACGGGGCTGGGCGTTGTCATGGTGACCCAGCAGGCCGCCCGCGCGCAGGGCCATAACCTCGAAGGCGCTCGCGTCGTGGTTCAGGGCTTCGGCAATGTCGGCGGCGCGGCCGCGCGACTATTTCATGCGCGTGGCGCCAAAGTCATCGCGGTGTCCGATTATCGCGGCGGCATTGTCAATCCCGATGGACTTCCCATTCCCGAAGTGGTCGCTTATAGCAAGGCGAATGGAAGCGTCGCCGGCTTCCCAGGCTCCGAGCCCATCACCAACGCCGAGATTTTGGAGCTGCCCTGCGATGTCCTCGTGCCAGCTGCCCTGCAAAACCAGATCACTGGCGCGAACGCCGGCAAGATCCGTGCGCGCATGGTAGTGGAAGGCGCCAACGGCCCGACGACTCCCGATGCCGACGATATCCTGCGCGACCGTGGGATTATCCTCCTTCCCGATGTCCTCGCCAACGCCGGCGGCGTCACCGTCTCGTACTTCGAATGGGTCCAGGACATTCAATCGTTCTTCTGGAGCGAATCCCAGGTGAACCATCGATTAGGCCGCGTCATGACGCGCGCTTACGAAGAAGTCAGCGCCGCTGCTGCGCGCCACAACGTCGATATGCGCACCGCCGCGTATGTCGTGGGTGTGGCGCGGGTCGCCGAGGCGGCGAAGACGCGCGGGATTTATCCGTAAGTCTCTCTTTCAAAGTAAAAATCAGGCGGGCGCAATTGATCAATTCGTTGTTCAATTGCGCCCGCTATTTCTTTGGCTTGTCGTCTGACAATCCATGAGCACGTATTTCCATGATGAATGCTTCACACGTTTAGCAGAGAGCAGCGCCGGAGCGAAAAGGATTTGGACCGCAATCTCTTCTCAAACAAAGGAATGGCATTCATGAGTACAGTCACAGCCCCCAGCGTCACGGATTCGAT
>JAOQAA010000285.1 GCA_025963815.1 Capsulimonas sp. | reverse complement strand
CGCGCCGAAGCTAGCGCCGGGCGAGCGGCTTGTGTTTTCTTTTCCCGGCGCGCGTATGCGCGCCGAGGTTTATGTGAACGGTAAACTCGTCGGGTATGACGCCGTGACCGAAACGGCGTTTGAGGCCGACGCCACCCGCGCGCTCAAAGCCGGCGGTCCAAACACAATCGCCGTTCGTATCACCAATCCTGGAGGTAACTTCGCCTGGGTCGATTTTGATCTTTTGAAGTGGGGCTCGTATGAACTTCCCGTCTCACACGGTTTCGGTGGGATGGATGGCGGCGTCACGATGTCCGTGCGCGGTCCGGTCGCCGTCACGGACCTGGCGATGCTGAACAATCCCGATCCGCGCAAGATTACCTTTACCGCACAGGTGACTTCCCATGGGCCCGCGTATGATGGTCCGGTTGCGTTGTCGATACAGAAGGGCGGCAAAGTATTGTGGTCGGGGGCGGCGCCGGTGCATGTCGGCGCTGGCGGTTCGGCGACGGTGACGAAGTCCGTCACGCTGCCCGGCGCTCAGCTGTGGTCCGTGGGCAAACCGAATCTTTACACCGGTGTGGCGTCCATCTCCGTGATTCCGCATTCGGACCATGTGACGGATTTCGGGTTCCGCTGGTTCACCGCGAAGGGCGTTGGTTCCGACGCCAAGCTGTATTTGAACGGCAAGCGCATTGTGGTGAAGTCGTCCATCTCCTGGGGCTTCTGGTCGCCGAACGGCATGTTCCCCGATCAGGCGGCGGCGGATCGCGAGGTCGCCGCCGCCCATGCTATCGGGCTGAACGCCGTCCAGAACCACCGGCATATGCCGAAGCCCATTGTGCTGGACACGTTCGATCGCGCCGGCCTGATGCGTTATTGTGAAGCTGGAGCCGGCGGCTTCACATATCGCTGGGACAACGAACCGAACTATGCAAACAATGGGCCGCTCGACACCTCCGGCGCGGGCGGCGAGCCGACGACGTTTTACAACAAATACGAGCTGTGCAAAGTCCTGGCGATGATCAAGGCGGAGCGCTCGCACCCGTCCTCCATCATCTGGTCGCTCCAGAACGAAGCGTCGGTCAACCTGCGCAATCCGAAGATTTACTACACGCTGCGCAAAATGCGCGAGGCGGACCCTTCTCGGATCATCATGCTGGAGTCGGGTTTCAGCTCGCACGATCAAGTCTGGGCGCTGCCATATTCCAGTGATCTCCAGATCGACAAGGGCCAGGGATCGGGCTGGAATGATCGCCATACGGCGGGCGACGCTCCGGGAAGCGTCTATCTGGACAGCTACTACAAATCCGCGACCGATTACAAATACGGCCCCGACAGTAAAGCCGAAATCAGCGCCTGGGGTGAGATGGCGACGGGCGCCTCTCCCGACGATCATGCGGCCATCAGCGCCTGGTACAGAGCGCGCGCGATCCCCGGTTACGACCGCGCCGCGCATGAAGCGATCGACATCGCTTACGAAAAATTTCTGGACGCCTACGGCTTCCGTTCCGCATTCCCGCACGCCGACGCGATCTTTCACGGCGCCGCCGAGAAGCATTATGACAACACCGCGCGCATGCTGGAGAATGGCCGCATCAACAATTGGAACGACTATCTTGTGCTTTCGGGCTGGGAATCCACCGCGATCGATAACCACAGCGGTATCGTCGATGCTCGGCGCATGACCAAAACCGATCCCGCGCCGATCCACGCCGCGGCCGCGCCGGCGCTGCTCGTGATCCGTACGCCGCATCTCGTTCTGGCGACAGGGCAGACGGCGAACGTTGATGTCCATCTCGTCAATGAGATCGATCTTAAGGGACGCTATACGCTCAATATCACCGCCGAAGACGCACAGAGGAAGACTTTCTTTACCTCGTCGTCGGCTGTCGCTGTGGCCGGCGGCGAAATATTCGGTCAGCTTTTGAAGAGCGGCGTCGCCGTCAAGCCGACGGGGCAGGGGATGGTGACCGTCACGGCGTCGCTCATCTCGCCGAGCGGTAAGTCAATTCTCAAAAAGACAGAGAAGCTGCTTGTCGTCGAAACGCAGCCGGCTCCGCTGCACGGCTCCGTCGCCGTTCTGGGATCGCCGCAGATCGGGCCGGCTCTGCAGAGTCGGCTCGGCCTCACAGCCGTTCCTTACTCCCCCGCGCTCGGGAAAGTGGATACGATTATCATCGATCCTTCCTCGCCCGGGGAAGCTCTGCGCTGGCAGTCGACACAGGTCGATCGCAATACGATCCATGACGCTTCCGATCCCGGTCTCTACACAGACCAGATGTATGGACGCACTGGGCCGGTCGTGCATTACCCGGACGTGGTCGCCGGCCCAGCGCGCGTCGATCTGTTCTTCGCCGAAACGTACTTCAACAAGCCTGGGCAGCGTGTCTTCGATGTCGCGCTCAATGGCAAGACTGTTCTGCACGACCTGGATATCTTTCAGGAAACGGGCGGCTCTGGCGTTTCATTAGTAAAAACATTCACCGTGGACATTGCCGGCGATGGATTGAATGTGACCATTCCAGCCGTTCGCACAGATAACGCGAGCATTGCCGCTATTCGGGTGACGGACTCGCAGGGGCGCATCATTCGGGAGGTGTTTCGGCGGTCTCGTTACTTCGATTCGCAGGGAAACAAGTGGAATGCAATTGGCGCGACGGGCTACGATTGGGCGAC
>JAOQAA010000226.1 GCA_025963815.1 Capsulimonas sp. | reverse complement strand
TGGCTCAACTCTATTCGGCTGCATTGCCGGTGGTGTCCCTACTGTGGGGGCTTGCATCGATCGTGGTCGGACTATTTGGCTTGTCCCGTCTAGTCGTCGGGCTGCTTGGGGCGAGAAGGCGGCCGGCGGCATCCGATGCGATACCGATCTCGGCGGGCGCGTGGCCTCCTCCCCCAAGGGCGGCGACTATCCCCACGCACGGAGAGAAAATGGAGCGGGTCGAAGAGGCGCGCAGTTACTGGGAATCCGGGCGGGCGATGGAGGCGGGCAGGATTCTTTACGATCAGCTCCCTGTGAAGAAGCGTCCGCTGTGGGCGGTCGGGATATTGGAAGCGTGTCTGCCGCTTATTCCTCCGGTCGCCGAGTTTGAGCATGTCCGCGCGCTGGGGCATGATCGCAGCCGATGGCGCGAGGCGCACGATGCTTTCTCGGCAGTCCGCGCCTTGACTCTGCAAAACGACAAACTCCCTGACAGCAGCGAGCTTTATGGATGGATGCTGGTGTTGACCGAGAACACGGCGAAAGTGATTTACAACGGTTCGGAAGAGCAGGCGCCGTTTGATCACGATGCCGTCTGGGCGGTTCTGGCCTGTGCCCGGGGCGTGGTGGACGCCGCGAATCAACATGACTTGGAAGAGGAAGTCTGGGAGGCCGCCGTCACCATGCCTCGGTAACCATGAAGGGTTATTCGCTGGAAACGGTCAGAGTACGACGAGAGGACGAAATACTGGCCTTTCATCCATCGATCAAACCGTTCCAGGAGGGCATCATGCGAAATCGACAGGGAATCATTCTGGCGGCGCTGGCCGTCGGCGCGCTTGGCCTCGCGACTTCCGGCCGAACGGCGCCGGAGAGCGCGTCACCGACGACAAGGCAAGTCCAGGTAAAGATTGAGTGGGCTGCGACGGCGGCCACTCCCGCCAAGTCGCTGACGGTCACGGCCGCGCCGGATCAGCTCACGACAAGCCACGTGGAAGCAGCGTCACCTGCGTCGGAAACCCTCGGCGCCACCGTGCGCTCGCGGCTGAGTGACGATCACAACTTCATCATCGGTCTCGTGCTAACCCGAACACGCGATGGGAAGCCGCAAAGCCTGCAAACGGTTAAGCTTTTCAAGCCGGGTGAGAGAACGGAATTGAACGGATTATCACCGGACGGCGGTCCGGAAAAGATCTTCGTCACCGCCTCCGAAGTCGAACAAAGCGCCGATCCGTTCCTGTCTCGCCAAATGGAAGACGCGCAGTAATCAGCGACGATCATTCAAGGCTGCGGTAACACTATTATCGCCAAACCGAAAATCGAATTCGAGAAGCCGTTTCTCCGGATGCTGAGCGATTATGATGCGCACGATCCCGAGAACGGCGAGTTCTACAATGGGGCTCGCATCGATTTCGCATCTTACGTTCAAGGCTTACTCGACGAAGAATGTGGCCTTAACCTATCGCCGGGATTAGTCCCTTGCTCGCACCGCTGGCTGCTGGACGAGGAGGGCGCCATGGCGGGCGTCGTGCGAGTGCGGCATCACATCGACACGCCATTTCTGGCGAATGAAGCAGGGCACATTGGGTACGACGTTCCGCCCGCACAGCGGGGGCGCGGTTTCGGCGTCGCCTGCCTGCAAGCAGGATTAGCCCGCGCCCAAGAGCTTAGCGTCCCGAGAGTGCTGCTGTGCGCGGACGCCGGCAATCCGGCGTCCTGGCGCACCATCGAACGCTGCGGCGGCGTGCTGGAGCGTGAGTTCCATTCCGATCACTACCAATGCCTCGTGCGCCGCTACTGGATCAAATGCTAAAACTTCTCTCCAAATTCAAAGGGCCACGCTTCCAATAACACCGCACATGTCGGCTCCTAGCGAAATCCTCTTGCAGCAGTCATGGCGCGGCCTGGCGCGATACGGCGCGGAAACTCAAGATGTGCTTCCTCACTTCATCGATCGTAACGCCCTGCTGAAATAGAGTGACCGCCGCTTCTCCGGCTCCCGTCAGCAGCACCCCTAGCAGAAGATGCTCGGTTCCGACATAGTCACTGCCGAAACGCCGCGCCTCCAAAGCGGCGAAGTCGAGCGCTTTTCGAGCGCGATCACAGAGAGTGATCGGGATCCAATCGACGCAGGCAGTGGGAGCGGCGGCCGGACTTACCACTCCCTCCATACGCCATTCTTGTTTCCGAAGATTCTGATCTTTTGAGATGAGTAAATTGACAATGAGCCTGCCGACACTGCGCGGTTCGCTGAGGAGGCGCGCAACGAGATGGTCGACATCGACACATGAATGACCTTCGTACTCGGCTTCCCACTGCGCCTTCACAAGCACGTGATACGCCAGCATGCTCAGCGGCTTACGCTCCGCTCCGCCGCTTATACCGAGGCGAATGGAATACTCCACCGGCGCCGTGAAGCAGCCTTCATCACAGCCTACAGCGCGTTCCCGGGTTTGCTCCGCAGCAGCCAGCGGCAGCTTCAGCCAGCCAAGGCATAAAATCACAAATCCCGCGCAGCTGCAAAAGGCGCTTAGCTGTACGACGCCTGAATCTCCGGCGGCGCATATCCGAAGCGCATACGCCATGCCGGAAACCGTAACGCCGGCCAGCAGCAAGAGAAACATCGCCGAAGTTTCGCGGCATCGTCGCTGGCGAGCAGTGAGCAGACCGCGATAAGTCGTGTGCGCCAAATGCGCACACAAGCCCAGCATTATCACCCAGAACCACATTGTCAGCGCACCTATCTTAACACTTTGTCTCGCAGTTGAGACCGAACTGTTACGATAGTAGCTGACGCCGTATAAAGAAGATGTAAAGAACCGGGCGGCCGATATAAAGAAATCACGAATCTCGACAATCACGTCAAGACACAAAACAACGAGTATGGGGTGAACGCGTTCGACACGGAGCAAATAATGCAGCGTGCTCAAACGCTTTTCCACTATTGACAGAAGCACCGATAATCATTGATGAGGCCACATCTGACAGTGCGACTTGGAGCATCACACGAGGTTTGACCAAAGTGCGTCAAGTGGAATGGGTAACAGAAAATATGAAAGTTTTGTCGCAGGCGGAGAGCGCGGAGTGGTTGTCTTCGCGAGGATATGACTTCTTGATCGTTGACTCCGTGTCTCATCCCGGCTGGGTCGACATGCCCAAACTCGAATATATAAGGGTTTATGAGACGCCGGCCGAAGCAAGAAATCAACACGGACGCCTCCGATGCGTACATGTGCGCAAATTTACTTTGCTTCATGATGGCGTTCGACTGGGAAACGTTCGTGATGCGCGGCGATCAGAAGTCAATACTGCGAATGGACGACGCTATCATCTGGTTGGTGAGACAGGACCCGGAAAAAGACGGGCAAGCAGATGAAATCTTCGATGCGCTCGGAGTTTTTGAACGAGACTTGGATTCACTTCCCGACATTCCAGCATTTGGCCGCTTCTGGAGCCGCAGCCCGCGACCGGAAAACGGGGCGGAACACGCAGAGTAAATGCGCCTTTTACAGTTGGCTTAGCTCTTTGCGCCGGCGGCTTTGAGGACGGCGACGATGACTTTGGCGTTTTTCACGAGTTCGGGTGAGTTCTGCTCGTTGTCATAAACGCCGGCGATGAGCGTCTTTCCGTCTTTGCCTCGGGTGTGAATGTCGGCGCCGTGGACGAGCAGGAACTTGACGTTCTCTAAAGAACCATAATTCACCGCGACGTGCAGCGGGGTCAGGCCGTCCCCATCTTTCAAATTTACTTCAAAACCACGCTGCAATAAGTAGCGAAGGATAGGCGCGTTCTTCGGATTGATCGACGCGATGTGCAGGGCCGTGGAGCGGTTATCGGTGGTCTGAAAGAGATTGGCGCCCTGCGCGATTAGGAACTCCACGAGAGGAAGATTGCCGGCGGAGATCGCCGTCAAAACCGGCGTCATGCCGAAGCTGTCGCGGCTTTCGATGTTGGCGTGATGCGCCAAAAGCAGCTTCACGACATCCATGCGGCCATAACTGCAAAAATGCGCCAGCGGCGTGGTCTGATCGTTGCCCTTCGCTTCTGTGTCCGCTTTGCCGTCCAGTAAAACCTTGACCAGCGCCAGAGGGGCCTTGGGGCCAAGCGCGGCGAGCAGTGGATAACTGGAGATGGTGCGAGTATTGATGTCGGCGCCACGTGTGATCAGGAGCTTGACCATCAGCGTGTCCTGACGATTCAGCGCCTCAATCAGGACGGGGAGGTTCATTAATTCCTGATTAGGCTCCGGTCCCCGGCTCCAGTTTGGCCCGGCCCCGGCGTCCAGCGCCGCCTTCGCCGCCGCGACATTCCCCGTATGAACGGCGTTCCAGAGCGAAACGTTTGGGTTTGCTTGCTCCGCCGTCACGGTCGCGGCGGCATCGTTCCCCTGCCCATGGACAGCAGGAACGACGCCAAAAAGCGTGATGGGAACGAGCAGTGAGAGAATGGGTTTCACGAAAACCGAACTTCGGGACATGGGCGTCACTCCTTGCGGCGAATGCCCGTTATTTATCGTTCGGCGCTCTGAAATCCTCCCTCAATAAACATGTGAAGCGACGAAATTTAGTATGTCTCGCCCTGATGGGGA
Organism: Capsulimonas sp.; assembly: GCA_025963815.1. Classification (GTDB taxonomy): domain Bacteria; phylum Armatimonadota; class Armatimonadia; order Armatimonadales; family Capsulimonadaceae; genus Capsulimonas. Next base: position 76 of record JAOQAA010000226.1, on the reverse strand, counting down.
ATGACGACTTCGCCGGTGCGCGTCTTGAACTTGATAGGGATGGTCACGCGCTGGGAGCCGGTGATGTTGTTATAGA
>JAOQAA010000222.1 GCA_025963815.1 Capsulimonas sp. | reverse complement strand
ACGGCGACGAACGGTTTGGAGCCTCCGTAGACCTTACGCAGGTGGTCCGTCTGGATGGCGAGCGTGGATTGAGTCATATTGTGAATGTCCTATGTTCTGAGTCGCCTAATGCTATATTTGATTCAATTGTAATAATTGCAATCTTGCGAATGGGCTCTGCTCCAGGCGCACAGCCGTCTCACAGGTCCGTCAGAAGAGAGGTGACTGCGGCGCTTTCATCTGTCCGCTCAGCAGCAGCGCGGCGCGGTGTAAAAAGCGGCCGAGCATTGCGTGAAGGAAGCAGAAGGCCAGACAGATCAGTCCCTGGTAAAAGACCATATAGGAGATGCCTTTTGCGATTTCAGAATCGAAATTGCCGACTTTGAAGGTGGACAGCGTCTGCAGTGCGGTCAGGTGGTTGATGGGACGCTTCTCCAATTCGGAAAGCCCGCGTGCGCATTCCGCGAGACGGGCGTCTCCGAATTCCCGCCAGCGCCGCGCCGCGATTTCTTTCGTCGCCACTGCCTGCAGGGATCCTTGCGTTAATACTCCCAGCGGCGCCGGCTGCGATCGGAGGATCGGCGCAAGGTATCCAAATCGCGTCTTCAGTGCGGACGGCGGCGCCTTTGAAACTGTAGGAGATACAAAGGTGGACTTGTCCGCTTCTGGCAAATGCAGCCAATCCGCAATGAAATTTGCGGCCGAAGTAGCCTTATCCGTGTAGGGTCCGTTAAGTGGGCCGCGAAGCCGCGCAGGAACGAGTGTGGGAAGCGCCGATGCGGCGTAAACCTGCTCGCCCAGTTTGAGGCGATCCAGGTCATCCTGGAGGGTGACCTGGGTATCCAGGATCTGTATCCGCTGCGTCATGATTTTGCCAAGCGGCTTGACGGAGATCCCCACGACCAGATAGGTAACGACGATGGCGGCGGCCAGCGCCGCCGCGAACGCCCGGAATGCAAATCGCCGGGCGACGAGCGCGCCAAGAACAGCGATCGCGAAGGCAATCCATGTGATCTGTATGACATTGAAGCAAGTGTCAAAGTGGCCGCGTCCGAAATCCGCCAGCGCCATCACGGTCAAAGGCGCCGTGAAAAGAAAGACCGTGAACCCGCCGATCGAGATATTGTTCGCCGCCTGCAAATAGGGCTTGTAATTCTCGGACATCAGGATCTCTTTCGCCCACTCCCGAGGCTTGCCGAACGCCTCGGCGGCGGCAGCCTCGGCGGCTTCGAGCGTGAGTCCTGACTCCATGAGCTCCTCAGCCCGGTAAGTCAGGTGCTCGCGCGCTTCCGCCAGAGTCGTGGCGATCTTGGCGCGCGAAATGCGTCCACGCAGCCGCTGTTCCGACTGCGCGAGAAATGCGTTGATGGGGGATTGCTGCGCAATCTTATCCACGGGAGGCCTCCGGTTTTGTCGGCGCGAGCAGACTGTCGACGGCCAGTGAAAACTCACGCCACGATTCGACCAGTTTTTCGAGTTCGCCCTTGCCCGTCTCGGTCAGGCGGTACACCTTGCGCGCCGGCTTGCCTTCCTGGGGGATCCAGTCCGCCTGGATCTTGCCTTCGTTTTCCAGCCGGTGCAAAATGGGGTAAAGCTGCCCTTCTTTGGCGTGGAACGCCGTCTCCCCCTTGGCGTTGATGCGCTTGGCGATCTCATAACCGTGGAGCGATTCCGCCTGCAATACACTCAAAACTAATGCGTCTAAATCACTTCGAAACGCCATTCCAATTCTCCTCGTCTCACTAAAAATGAGAAGTATTCCTGCTAATTGATCGGCGAGCGCCGTATTTTATCTTGTGAGAGCCACGCCATGTGGACACGATGAATAAATCGCCCGAACTGTGCGAATACTCCACAGAGGGTAAGGCACATCAGGCCATGCAGCAAAGCTAAAACCGTCCCTAGCAAGGCTGCGGCGGCGTTAAAATTGTTCGCGCCGAATCTGAGCAGCAGCTGAGGAGTGGAGAGGCGCCAGTCGGACAACGCCTTGATCTGGCCAAGCTCCTCTCGGCATTCCGTGAGACGCAGCGCTCCATAATCACGCCATCGACTGGCGGCGATTTCCTCGGTCGCGACGATCTCCGTCGACCCCGATCCAACATCCTCCAGCGACGACACTCTTTTCCGTGCGATGGGCGCTACAAACCCTTCTGGCATCTTCAGAGCCGCCGGCACGGTGTTTGGGAGCGTTTTTGAGCTGTAAGCTCGTATTCCCTGCTGAAGCAGAGCGGCGTCATCGTGAAGGGCTTTTTGTGCTTTTGACATCACCGGGTTCGTCATAAATCCCAGGCCGATACAAAACATGACGGCTCCCGCCGCGATGATCCCGAGAATGGGCTTGACCGCGCAGCGCCGCGCGATCAAAGCGCCAAGACCCGCCGCCAGATACGAGGTCATCACAAGCACAACGCTGAAGATAAGATGCTGGGCCGTGGTCCCGCTGGAGGAGACCGCGACGCTCGGATCTTTTAAGAACAGCGTCCAGAGCGGCTTCAGCACAAGAATATAAGCGCACGCGGCGACCGAAACCCCATTCGCGATCTGCAAATATGGCTTGTAATTTTCCGAGAGCAGAATCTCGCGTGTCCACTTGCGCGGCTGACCGAATGTCTCGGCGGCCATCGCCATCGCGGCGTCGGGCGCCTGCCCGGCCTCCATGAGTTCTTCCGCGCGGTAGGTCAGATGCTCCCGGGCCTCCATGAGTGTCGTGGCGACCTTGTCCGGCTCCAGTCGCCCGCGCAGTCGTTTCTCGGACAATGCAAGAAACTGCTCGATTGGGTTTAATACTGGCTTTTTTGCCAAGACGCGCCTCCGATTTCCAAGGGAAGACAAATCCCAATCCCTTGCGTATGCTTGATGTTAGTATATAGTAAATTTTTACATATGTCAAGCTCTCACGCGCGCGACTATTGAAATTTCAGAAAGCCTTGCGTATAGACCTGGGAGGTGTTCAAGGTGGCGACATGTCCGTCGCCCATCAGGGTTACCTGACGCATATCGCCCGCAGTAGAGCCGCTGTGCCACTGGGCGATGCCGTCTTCTAAGACGGCGATTTGAGACGAATTGTACTCCAGGCCGTCCGGATCGATCGCGGTCAGGTTCGTGTCCGATTTCCCAAGCAGCGGTATTTCGGTGTGATACTCGTAAGACATATGGTATTTGCCATACATAGTCGGGGTTGCGTCGATCGTGGCGTGCACGATTGTCCCCTGGATAAATCCCACCACGGCCGTAGCTCCGGTGTCGTCAGGACATCGCCATAGCTGCGCGGATTTCATATAGGGATTGAGGACTTCGTACAGTCGGCCCATCGTCGCCACTTTGGCTTTTTGGACGGGGAAACCGTCCCATTTGGTGGAGTATTCGTCGTAGGCGTCTTTGGCCCAGGGATACATGCCGTCCGAATCCTGCATATACATCGACATCGCCATGCCGATCTGACGCTGGTTGCTCAGACAGACGGCCGCTCGCGCCTTCTCTCGGGCGGAGAAGAAGGCTGGGAAGAGCAAGGAGGCGAGGATCGAAATGATCGCGATGACGACCAGCAGCTCGATCAGCGTAAAGCCCCGTTGTGTGTTTTTCTGTTTCATTGTTAAGCCTTCTCTCGTTTTTGTCGGCGCTTTCAGCTGCCGCGGTGATCGTTTACGCCGTTTGAGTTCGTAAGCTTCGCGCTGACTGGGACTGCTGAATGCTGCGTCCGATCAGGCTGAACACTAGGCAGATCCCAAGGCACCAGCATCCCTGGAGCATCACCCAGAACGCGGCGATCCAGGCGGCGCCGAAGGAGAAGCGCGCCGGCGTCACGGCGGTTCCGTGCATGAGCTGTCGCTGCATTTCGACACGAGCGTGTTCGTTCTCGGCTAAACGCTGCGCTCCGAAATCCCGCCAGCGCTGCGCCGCCAGCGCTTTCGTGGCGACATAGTCCATCCCCATCGAGCTATCTGTCCAGCTGCCGACGCTGTTCTCGGAAACGGGTCCATGGCTGATCTTACTCATGATATCCCGCAGTCGCTCTTGATGGAATGTCATCGCCGGCGCAGCGTATCCGTCCTTCGTTTTCAAGGTGGCCGGCAGTGTCGCCGGCGCGGCCGAAGCGCCGTAGGTCTGAATGCCCAGCTGAAGCAGACCCTGTTCTTTTTGATTGCTCTCCAGGTCCACCAGGGAAGCGCTCTGGGACATCAGGTTCTCGAATAGCGGCGCAGTCGTTCCGATGACTAGAGCGCTCAATACCGCCGCCGCCGCCGCAATACCCGCCAAGGCTTTGACATTGCTGCGTCCCGCGATCAGCGCGCCGAGCGGCGCCGCGAGCGCAGCCAGCGGCGTCACGATGAGACCGATCACGAAGGCGGCCTTGGCCATGTCCACTTGATTGGTCGCCAAATTCTTCAGCGCCAGCGTTCCCATGGGGACCATCATCAGGCAAAGCGCAAACCCGACAATCGAAACAGTGTTTGCCGGCCGCGCGGAGGGACGGTAGTTTTCGGACGCCAGTATCTCGCGCGTCCATTGCTGCGGCGTTCCGAACGCAGCCGCCGCCGTGGCGTTCGCCGCTTCTGGCGCGAGGCCCCCTGCCGTCAGCTCTTCGGCGCGGCTCGCCATAGACTCACGCGCCGCCTTCAGTTTGCCAGCCATGACGCTCGGTTCCAGCCGTCCGCGCAGCCGTTTTTCCGATTCTGCAAGGAATTGGGCAATCGGGTTGAGTTCTGATTTATTTTCCATTGGAAACCTCTCGTATCTCTCTCAACAGTTATTGCGAAACGCTGGCGAGACGCATCATCTTCTTGGGCGGCGTCAGCAGGCTCTCCACCGCCTGTGCGAACTTGCGCCACGCTTCCGTGAGCTTCTCCAATTCGCCCTTGCCCGTCTCGGTCAGGCGGTACACTTTGCGCGCCGGCTTCCCTTCCTGAGGGATCCAATCGGCCTGGATGACGCCTTCGTTTTCCAGCCGGTGCAAAATGGGGTAAAGCTGCCCTTCTTTGGCGTGGAACGCCGCCTCGCCCTTCGCATTGATGCGCTTGGCGATCTCATAGCCGTGCAGCGCTTCCGTCTGCAATACGCTCAGGGTCAAAGTGTCCAGATCACTGCGAAACGCCATATCATGCTCCTTACTTCTGCGGGGCGGCGAATATTCTGTGGTTCGCTTTGTTCATTTGATCGGTCCTTGTTTGATCTATAACCATATGCATTATATACTAAAGTTTTATATATGTCAATACTGTGCTTAAATAAATATTTAGAAAAATTAAAATGTTTGGCCCAAACCAAAAAACGGCGCAAGCTGTGCTGGAAGGCAAAGCTTGCGCCGTAGGAAGGCGGAGATTGAAAAGATAGGAATTACCGGTACTGCTAAAAAATTAGCTGATCTATTGACGATTTGTTGCTGAAGTGCTATAATTTTAGCAGTTCGTGGGGAGATGATCATAATGACGAAACCAAATGCGGGCTCCCTAAGCCGGCGTGAGCGGCAGATTATGGATATTGTGTACGAGCGCGGGGAGGCGTCGGCGGCGGACGTAGTCGAGGCGCTTCCCGATGCGCCGAGCTATTCCGCCGTCCGCGCTCTGCTGCGCATTTTGGAGGAAAAGGGGCATGTGTCGCACGTGGAGCAAGGCAAGAAGTACCTGTTCCGTCCGACCCAGCCCCGCCAGGCGGCGGCGACTTCGGCTCTGCGCCAGATCGTGCGGACCTTCTTCGGCGGCAGCACCGCGCGGGCGGTGACCACATTGATTTCCGACGACGAGTGCGCCATCAGCGACGAGGACCTGGACCGTTTGACAAAGCTGATCGAGGATGCGAAACATGGGGAGCGGATCGATGGCGATCATTCATAGCGCGCCGTTACTCATCGACTTGCTGCTCAAAAGCGCCATCGTACTCGCGATCGCTTTCGCCGTCGCCCTCTGCCTGACACGCGCCTCGGCGGCCGTACGGCACTTGGTATGGGCGAGCGCCTTCGCCGTGCTCGTCATAATGCCGATTTTTACCGTGATGCTGCCGCCCAAAGAGGTGGAGGGATGGCCGCAGACCGCCGCCGTCGCATTGCCCGCCGCGCCGATCTCGTCGCCTGACCCGATGACATTTGCGCCCACTGTTTCGGGAAGCGCGGCTGAGCCGGCGCCCGGCATATCCTTACCTGGCGGCGCGCCGGTAATGGGAATTCCGGCGCCCGCTGTGCGTCCCGCTCCGTCGTATTCAAATCGTGTGTATTCGAAGGGCGTGTCATTAAGCGCCGTCCTGGCCTCGCTCTGGCTGGCCGGCGTTTTGCTGGGGATGATCCGGCTTATGAGAGGCCTGTTTGAGCTGCGCAAGTTCGCTCGCTACTCCCGGGAGATTACGGACCCGGACATAGATGCGCAAGCGCGGGCGATGGGGCGCCGCCCCGTGATTGTTTTACGGGGTGGGGCGGTGACGCTTGGCTTATCTCCCATGACATGGGGAGTGTTCAGGCCCATCGTCCTTCTTCCGTTGGGCGCCGATAATTGGACCGACGAGCGACGCCGTTCCGTGCTGGCGCACGAGTTCGCTCACGTCGCGCGCTGCGATTGGCTCGTGCAGACCGCCGCCACTTGCGTCGCCGTTCTTTACTGGCCGAACCCCCTCGTTTGGTGGGCGCTTCGGTCACTCACTCATCAAAGCGAGCGCGCCTGCGATGATCGCGTGCTCGTCTCCGGCGTCGCCCCCGCGCAGTACGCCGGAGACTTGCTGGAAATCATCCGCTCGCTGCGCGGGCGTCAGACGCCCGGGGCTGTTCCCATGGCTCGGCCCAAGCGCATCGAAAATCGTGTGCAGTCGATCTTGAAAAACGGGGTCAACCGGACGCCCACCTCCGCGCATATCGCTGCGACGATCCTCATCGTATCCCTCACGGCCGCCGTGCGTCTCGCTCCGATCCAGGCTTCGCGCCACGTTTTGGGAGCGGGACAAGCGGTGGGGAACGGCGGTCATGAGATATCGGCGGAGATGAAGGCCCAATTCCTCAAGATGGATCGCTTGTTCAGGGAGCAAATGCGTGACGGCGGCCGCGCGCAGCTCAAAGCGCAATATCAGACTTATCTTGCCGCGAAACGCCCCACGGTACCGGAAAGACAGAGCCCGTCTGAGCAGGCGCAACTTGCCCATATGTTAACGCAGCACGGGATGTATTCCCAGGCGAGCCGGGTGCTGAACGATCTGCTGAAAAAGTACCCGGATTGCCCGGAAGCCGCGCTGGCCTCAATGGACCAGGCGACGATCAAGTATGGTTACGACAGCGCGCCGCCCGCCGCGATCGAAGCGATCCTCGCGCGTTACGACAACGCGGCCGACGAAGCCTCGATCTGGAACAGTCTGGGGAAAAGCTACGAAGCGAAGCATGACGCCAGGGCGATCCGAGCTTACCGCCGCGCCTACGATCTTAGCGACGATAACGTGTCGTCGGGCGCCGGATTATCGTGCATCCGTCTCCTGGCTGCGGCTGGTAGAATTGCGGAGCGCGACGCGCTTGTCGCCGATCTCCTGTACGAGCACTCACAGAGTTCGGAGGCTCAGGAACTGCGAACTGCGCAACACCCGACCCTCGGCCCGCCGATTCCGGGAGTCGATACGCCGGCTGACTGGAAGGTGAGCGGGACGGGAGGCGTGACGGTCGAACTGGTGCGAGTGGCGACGAGCCAAAACGGCAGCTGGCTTCCGGATGGAAGGCTGCTTTCGGCGTCGAGCCAAAATGCCGGCTTTCAGCCCGGGCCAAACCGTATGGGCGTCGTGCTGCGCATCACGGGACCGCGCGATCCGGACGGCGGCGACCCCATTCTCATGGAGGGCGCGCAGTACTTTCAGTCCAACGGATCCTGGGAGCATGCGGGGCCAAATCCCGGCGAAACATGGTATGGGCAGGACGCTCTGCTGAACCTGCCGGATCGGTTCAATTTCTGCTTCAACCTTTGTTCCGGTCCGTGGTCGCAGGGAGTGGTGTTCTCCGCTCCCGCGCCGGGCGAGAAAGTCCTCAAAGCGGGCGGATGCATGCTGGAACTCGCCAATCCCGCGCCTTTCGCGAAGGGCGGCAGAAAGTGGATCGTGACGGATAACCTTGGCGATATGCAATCGGTCGAGCGCCGGCTGATCGTGGTGGATCGCAGCGGACGCCGAACCCTGCTGAAGGCGAATCCGGAAGCGGGAACCAACGTTGGGGCAGTCGTGTCGTTCGATGCCCCCAAATTGCCGATCGATCAAGTACGCGAATTCCGGCTGGAAAAGCGGCCCTGCCACCGCGCCGAGTTCCGCAATATCCATCTCATGCCAAACGCGCGCGGCGCGGTTTGAACCGATGCGCGCCGATGCCGAAAAAATAAAGAATACGAAAGCAGAAATAGTATGCCGCTATCGCCTAATCCAATCGTCAATATGTTGATCATTGCGTTCACATTTGTTACGTTCCTCCTGGCGTGTGTCTCGGTTTACCGGACGTCGCGCCGGAGGGAATATTCGTCCATGCGCGTCAGTATTCTGTGGGCGGCGGGATTAGGCGTATGGCTCTTAAGCCCCTACTATTACAGTCTTTCCGTCGTCAAGCAGGAAGGCGGCGCAGTCATCTCGAATGCCGCCATCTTTTGGCTGAATGCGCTGGGCTTTGTCCTCATTGTCGCGGCGACGTTCTTGAGCCTCTTAACGTCGTCTATAAAGCAAACCAAGAAGCCCGATTAAGAGAACGGATCGAAACGAGTAAAGAACTGGTATCAGAAGTCGGCTTTTCTTTCCGATAATCGAGATAAGCGCGCAAGCACGGAGTTGCTGACGCGCTTATCTTATTATTGAGTGGAAAGAGACCGTAATGAACAGAAAAGGCTTTACGCTGATAGAACTGCTTGTTGTCATCGCAATTATCTCCGTTTTGGCGGCGATCTTGTTCCCCGTATTCGCGAGCGTGCGCGCCAAGGCGCGCGGCATTGCGTGTTTGTCGAATCAGAAGCAGCTGGCGATGGCGGTGATGCAGTACTGTCAGGATTATGACGAGACGTATCCGCTGGTTCAGCGGAACTCGGATGCGGGTGACTGGGCCGTCGTTTCCGGATCGAGCGCCGCCGATCCGATCACCTGGCAGTGGGCGGTCAACCCCTATGTCAAGAACGGCGCCGCTGCGGTAAGCGCCAACACCGGTCACTTCGAGCTGAGCGGGGGCGTCTGGAACTGCCCTGATTTTCCTGTCCAAAACGCTTCACGCCAGTATGGCTTCAATGAGGGAATCGGCGGCGACGAAAGCAGCTACGCCTGGAGCGGCAATATCGGCGTGCAGTATCCTTCGGCGACCATGGCGCAGATCGTCAACCCTTCGGACAAGATCTTGATCGCGGAGAAGGGGTATATGGGCGGTAATGGCGCGCAGAGCGACTGGTCTGATGTCCGATTCGCCTCCGTGGAGTGGGCCTGGGCCGATGGCGGATTCGATCTGAGCCAGGCGAAGCGGGCCGATAACGACAAGGGGGCCTTCGCATCCTATCCGTTCCCCGCCCAGATGCCGCGATTTCGACACCAGGGTGGCTGCAATATGGTCTTTGCCGACGGTCACGTGAAAGCGGTCCGGCTGTCCACCCTTGCCGGCGCGGCCGGCTGGTGCAAACATATCTTCGGTCCCGCGCAGGACAACTCGCCCTACGGCGTATCCAATTGGTATCCGTACGCCTCCGGCGAAATCACCGGATCCGGCCCAAATGCCTGCGACACGTGGCAGTAAAACCGACTAAAGAGAAGAATTTTATCCGGCGGAACGGCGCCAGATGGTGGGGGCGCCGTCTTCGGTCCAGAGGCGCCGAGAGACGGGGAGGTACTCCACCAGCGTGTCCACGGGCTCCTTCCCAGGAGGGAGGATCTTCGGCGGGTCGGGGGCGTCGACGGGCTCGGGCGGCGTCAGTTTGAGAATCTGCACGGCGCCTTCCCGCAGGTCAAGGGAAAGTCGGTGCGCCTGATAAACGCCGTAGGCCAGCGCGATATCCGCGAAGATCGCCCAAATGTGTGTGGGTGCGCCGGCGAGCCAATCTGAGAGATGGATGACTCGGGCGTTCCCAATGGCGGCGAAGACCGGCCATAGGAGCCAGAGGCTCAGGACGGCGGCGGCGGGCAGGGGGCGTGTCCAGTAGCGCTTGATGTAGCGCTCGATCTCCCGGCGCTCCGCCCGCGAGAGTTCGCGCTGGCCTGTGCTTACCAATTCGCCTTCGGGTGCGTGTCCGGTCGGGACCAGCCACTGCGCCGCCAGCGCCGCGAACGCCGGGGGCTGCGCCACTTCCGACCATCGCGCGCTGACCCACCGCGCCACGCGCGCGCCGTCCACGCTCCACACCCGCTGGGCTTCCGGAAGCACCAGCACCGTCTGCGCGCGTCCCATGGCTGGGTGAAGCGCATTGAGCTTGATCAGCGCCGCCTGCGCCTGATCGGCGTCGTCCCGGATCTTCACCTCACCTCGAAACACTTTCACTGCGCCGTTTTTTACGTCGCGAATCAGCTTTCCGGCTCGGCGCAAGGGGCCTTCTTCGGAAAGCAGCAGCCAGCCCGCGATGGCGATCCCGGCCATGAATTCCAGCGTGACTTCCAGACCCACGATCTGCGAACCCTGTCCGTACGTACGGGACAGGGCGCTGAGTGCGAACATCACGCCAATGACCCCGGCAATGGCGCCCGCGCCCTGACGCCGCAGCCGCATCGCCTCCGCGCGCACGGCAGCGACCTCCTCCGGCGTGAGCGGACGCTCCTCGGCGAGCGGAATGCCGCAGCACCAGCTTTTCATCTCCGCGTCAGCGTCCCCATGCCCCCACGATGTTGTGTCCGATGTCGCCATCCACTCGTTCCTTGCTTACTTCTTGCCCGGTTTCAGCATGCGCGCGAAAAAGGCGTCGATCAGCGCCACATTCTCCGGTTCGACAAACTGCGGCCCGCCATGCTCCGCGCCGGGAAGAATTTTGAGCGTCACATCCGCGCCGGCGGCGTGCAGCGCGTCATACAGCTTTTGACTTTGCGAGACCGGCACCAGGCTGTCCTTGTCGCCATGCATGATCAGCATCGGCGCGGCGTCCTTGGTCACGAATGTGATCGGGCTGGCGTCGGCGGCGAGCTTAGCGTTGTTCGGATCGCCGAGCAGCCGGGTGATCAGGTCGATGCCGGCCGGATTGGTGTAGACGCCCAGGCCTTCCGGGCGGATATCCGATGGGCCATACCAATCGACCACCGCCGCCACCGCGCTCGATTGCTTTTGCCAGCCTCCATCCCCTTCCAGCCGTTTGACCTTCGGCGTAAGCCCCAGCAGCGCGACCAGATGCCCGCCGGCCGAGTCGCCCCACACGCCGATGCGCTTGGGATCGATGCGATACTTGGCCGCGTTCGCGCGCAGAAAACGAATGGCGCACTTGCTGTCCTGGATCTGCGCCGGGTACTTCGCGACATCCGAGAAGCGATAATCGATAGAGCAGAAGACGTAGCCTTGCTTGGTGAAGTGATCCGCCGGGCCATCCTGGTGCGAACGGCTGCCGGCGGCCCACCCGCCGCCATGAATATACACTACTGCCGGCAGCGCCCCTGCGGCTCCCTTCGGCGTGTAAATATCCATCAGCTGCTCCGGGCCGGAGGTGGTGTAAGGCGTCGTCACAAACGCCATCGCCGGGGGTGGGGGAGGCGTTGGCGCTGGCGTCTCCGCGCGCAGGGTGAAAGCGACCGCCGCGACAGCGGCCAAGGAGCAAAACACACAAAACTTCGCGAAAGATTTCACAGGCGCACCTTTCGGTTTCACGGAAAATATTGAAAATCACTCGCGGCGTCACATCAGTCGCAGACATGTGACGCGCATCAATGGTTACATTATAGCATGGGAGCCGCTCTTACCGGTCCACGACGTCCAGCATCATTGATTTTACGAGGAAAATCACCACAGTTCTGCCATCCTGATGCGTTACTAATGACCTTCACGCAGAGCAGCGCCGTTTACAAAGACACGCGGCGCGTCATTTGCAGCATTGCATAATAAACATACAGCATCAATTTAATAAAAAATAATTTCTTGCTGTATTAAAAAACAGAATCTTCGAGTATACTTTCTGTGTTAAATACTATGTTCCCCGGAACAGAATTTACCCTATAGTATATACAGTTGTTAATTATATGTGGCTGCGACTGACGCTGCGAAATACTTCTGATCTTCGCTCGTCTGGCTGTTTACTCCTGTGAGAGTAACTATCGAGATACAAATGGATCTCATGTTACTCTGACTACCTTCCTGTGACCTGGCTAAATAATTCTTCTGTACTTGTGAATGCTCCTAATGCGTTCCCCCAGATTAATATAACTCCGCGATTTTATGATAATTGAAGAACATAGCAAGTACTCCCTCGTAAAGCATCCGGTAGTAGGGATTCTTCTGATCCTGCTGTTAAGCTGCGCTGCGGGTTATCTCGCCACTCTTAGTCGCGAACGAGGTGGGCATCAGCCTCAGCATTCTGAAATTCATACGGAAGCTGCGGATCACCACAGAAATGAACTCAAGTATGTTTCTAGTGCTGAGATTTTTGAAACATCGAGCCGATACACGTTCTGTGACACGAGAACGGCTGTCGACTATGAGCGTGAGCACATAAAAGAGAGTGTCCATTGTCAGTCTCTTGACAAGTTGGTCTCAAATAAGCCTATTGTATTTTACGGGCAGTCGCGCCTCACAAAACCCGAAAAACGGGTTGTTCTGCAATTGATGTCTCAAGCTAACAAAGGCGCATATATCCTTTCGGATGGTATTGATGGATGGAAAAGAATCAGTCGAGATGTTGAAAGAAAAGCGAACTAATAACAAAGAATTAACTGTCACGGTTTTGAGAATAATATTAGGAGCAATCTTCTTAATATCAGCTTCCGTGAAGGTTTCGGATCAAGACGCATTCTACAACACCATCGTGCAGTACCATGTCGTCACCACAGCGACTGCCGGCTATCTTGCCTCAGTTATTCCATGGTTTGAATTGCTCTGCAGTCTGCTTCTTTTGTCGAATGTTCTCGTTGCGCCTGCGGTGTTCTTGATAATATTCACTTTGTGCGTATTTACTGACGCACACGTGCTGACGCTAATGCGCCACATGTCAATTGACTGCGGATGTGGGATTATCCCGAATCATACAGAAAAAGTGTCACTTGCGACAATCGTGCGCGATATCGTGTTGATCGCAGTAGGGTTGTATGTCCTGTGCGGCGTGCAGGCTCAGGGGCGGCCCTCGTACAAGCTAAGATGGAAAGCGCCCATCGCCATTTTAATCTTATTGCTAGCGGGATGTTACGGAGCCTTGTGGTTTATGCAGGAAGCAGCAAACACTTTTCCTAAATTTGCAAAAAATTATTCTGATCTTGCGCAGAATAGAGAGACGAGAAGCGAAAAGCCGCGGGTGCTGCTGTTTGTGAAGGACGGATGTGACGTTTGTGAGAACGAATTAAACGGCCCTATCAAGAGTCCCTCCATTGCTAAGAGCCTCAGATCCACGGATTTTTATATCATTAGAAAGTCAGAATTGGATCATGACGGCTTGCCTATCGCCGACAAATATTCAATCACTTTCTATCCATCCTTTTTGTTCTTTGACGCGGCAGGTTCTATCAAAAGCGAATTGGTAGGCTTTCATGAAGCTGCGGATATTAATAAGAGTATTGAAGACGTTCAGAAATCCAGTGCTGAGCAACCGTATGCACGAGCGCGTTAACAAGCGAAGATATCATCTCAGCCCCGGTCATTTCGGCGTAATGGCTGCGATCGCCTTTGTGATCCTGGGCTCGCAAAACCGTCTTTACCGTGCGAACATCAATTGGATCTATACAGGTGCGGGTTCGCAGACAGTGCTGCAGGCGATTGTCTTCGGCCTCATCTTCTTATGGGGGGTGTTTGCTTACCGGCGCTGGGCTTCCGGCGGGCTGCGAAGCGTGCGAATCACTTATTTTGTGATTGACGCCTTTGTTCTTGCTCTTTTGGTGTCGTTGATGCGAAGCTCAAACTCCGAAGTGGCGATGCTCTATCTCTTGGCGGCGCTCGCTGGAGTGACTATTTGCAATTGGGTCCGCGATATCGACGTCTCGGCCTTCGTCATACGTTTCCTGGCTGGGCTGGCGTCGCTTGTCGCATGCACGAATGTCTTTTTCTGCTTGATGGGGCACAGCCCTCGGGCGCTTCAGCCATCCTACGCATTTCCGTATCAGACATTCGAACGATTTTCGCTCTGGTTTGGCAGTCCGAACGATCTTGCCTGTTTTCTCAGCATCGGTATTCTTCTCACGTTTTGGCTGCACAGCGTGTCGACATCTGTTAAAGAGAAGAGCTTTTTGGGAGCGATGTTTGTCGTCGATGTGATCGCGCTTCTCCTGACGTTTTCACGAGGCGGCGAGATTGCTCTTGTCGTCGGGTTAGCTGTTTATATTATGATTCGACGGAGCCGGTGGCAAGTTGTCATCGCTCCAATGATTCTCTTAATCACTCTCTTGGCGCTCACCTGCGCCGTGGGGATTTTTCGAGACAGAATGACGTCGCTGCTAGAATATCAAAGTGAAAAGTCTCTTCATTCTCGTGTTGTCGTTACTCAGGTGAGCGAGGCCATGATTGCTGACTATCCATTTCAAGGCGTGGGCTTGGGGATGTTTGCGGAGGAGTATTCTCGTCGCTGCGGGGACGACGCATGCCCACCGCACTACACAGCTGTCAACAACGTGCTCACGCTTTGCTCCGAGTCCGGCTGTGTCGCTACGGGCTTTTACGTCATTGCTTATCTGATGGCGATCGTCCTGGGAGTTCGTAAAGCCATTTCCGATCATGGCGGCTCTGCTGCTGCGATACTGGCGATTGTATTGATCGTTTATTGTCTCTGCGGCTTTTTTACATTTAACCTCTACAAGATGTTCTCCGTCATTTCATGGGTATTGATGGGGATGCTTTTGGGGGATCTAGAACGCGAGGGTGACTCCAGAATTACGGCGCGGAAAGGGGGAGCGTAAAAACGACCAAATAAATAGCAATATGCCCATAGTCTATCACGGCCACACGAATTGAAATAATCTACCACGCAGAACAAAGGACATCTCAAATGATTCAGGCAAAGTATCTCCGGCAGACGGCGCTTGCATTAGCGATATTGATCACTGCTAGCGCGACCGCTAAAGCAGAGGATTGGATTGTTACGCTAGGAGCTACGTCAGAATTTAGTGAAGATAATCCCGGCAATGTGGCGCATGCGCACTGGGATAAAAGCACTAAAATTCTTACTGAGCATTCCACGGCGACCGGCGCCGCAAACACACAGTGGAAAATCGATCCAACTGTCACCGCGACCGGCAGCTCCTCGATTTCCGGTGACGATAAGTTAGGAATTGAGTTTAAGCTCGGCGCAAGCCCAAAAGTCGTGACGGATGTGTACACCAAAGGTGCCGATGCTACTGTGACCGCGGAATGCTCATGCTCGAAGGTAGTGGCTATTGTTGGCGCACGATATT
>JAOQAA010000194.1 GCA_025963815.1 Capsulimonas sp. | reverse complement strand
CCTTGAAACAGGGAAGGGTTGGAAAGAGGTTCTCGGACGAAAGCCAACTGCGTCAACAAACTCTTAACTACCCTTCCCTGCTTCAAGGGAGGGGTGGCGCGAAGCGCCGGGGTGGGTCATACGGCCAGGGTGGGTCACACGCTGAGAGAAGGGCCGAGAATAGGTTATTAAGCCGCCGGGGTCGTCTTCGCCGGCTCCGCCTTGGCTGTTTCCGTCTTCGCGGGCTCGCTCTTCGGCGCGCTGTCCGTGCTGGAGCTTTCGCTCTTCGCCGGCTCCGAAGAGCCGCTGGATTTCGCGCTTTCGCCGCCGCCGGCCGTGGGCGCGGAGCCCTTATAATCGTTTACGTAGAAGCCGGACCCCTTGAACGAGATGCCGACCGGGTACACTCGTTTACGAAGCTTACCGCCGCACTTCTCGCAGGTCGTCAGGGCGTCGTCCTTGATGCTCTGCATAATCTCAAACTGATCGGCGCATCCCGTACATTCGTAGCCATACGTAGGCATATTGTTTTTATTACCTCATCACTCAAGATGTTTTTATTTTCGCCATTATTATATCACAATTCCGGGGAAGGCTGGTTATGGACATGACACATGAAATCGATCGCGAATCGAACGCGCTGGAGCATTTGACGACGGAGGCGATCAACCCCGATCTGACGGACATCGATTCTTTGGACACCGAGTCGCGCCTGCGCGTGATTAATGGGCAGGACGCCGAGGTTGCGGCGGCGGTCGGAGAGCAGATCCCGAGGATCGCGCGGGCGGTGCACAGCGCCGCGCACTCGCTGCGTCGCGGCGGACGCCTGATCTACATCGGCGCCGGCACAAGCGGGCGTCTGGGCGTGCTGGACGCCGCCGAATGCCCGCCGACCTTCGGCACGCCGCCGGAATGGGTGCAGGCGATTATCGCCGGCGGCCAGCAGGCGATGTTCCACGCCGTGGAAGGGGCCGAGGACGATCCCGATCTAGGCGCGGCGGCGATCATCGAGATCGACGCGAGTGAAAACGACACGGTCGTCGGCATCTCCGCTTCAGGCCGCGCCCCCTTCGTGGTCGGCGCGCTGCGCCAGGCGAAGAAACGCGGCGCCACAACGATCGTCATCACCAACAACGCCAATTCTGAACTGGAGGCGATCGCCGACATCGGCATCGCCGTGGTGGTCGGCCCGGAAGTGCTGGCCGGCTCCACCCGTATGAAGAGCGGCACGGCGCAGAAGATGGTCCTGAACATGATCAGCACCGGCGCGATGATGGAGATCGGGAAAACCTACGGGAATTTGATGGTCGACGTCATGGCGACCAACACCAAGCTCAAAGCGCGCGCCGCACGCATCGTGGCGCAGGTGACCGGCGAAAGCCTCGACAACGCCCAGAAGTCCCTCGCCAACGCGAACGGCTCGGCGAAGATCGCCATCTTGATGGTGGAAACGGGCAAGACCGCCGAAGAGGCCCGCCAATTCCTGGAAGCCACCGGCGGCGTCCTCCGCAAAGCCCTCGCCCGCGCGGCGGGGAAATAGCCGCGCCGTGGGTATAACTCCCACGACGCCTATGGCGTAAATTCCACAAGCCGTTCACCCAGCAAGGACACGCCCGCCATGACCCCGTTCACGATCAAGCTCCTGCGCGCGCTTTCCGCGCTGCTTCTCTGGGCGGGGGCCGCCGGGGTCATCGCGGGCGCGCTCAGTCCCTGGGCGGCGATCAAAATACTGAAATCAGTGGATCTAAGCGTGCCCGGCGCACTGTTTGCTCAGGGAGGCCTGTGCCTTGCCGCGGGCGTTCTGGTGCTGCTCGGGCTTCGACGCAGTCCCCTGCTCTGCTTGATCGCGGCGATCTACACGCTCGGCTGGGTGCATACGGCGACAGTCGAAGTCCCACGACGCGTGAAGCACCAGGCGATCGGCGCGCAGCTGGCGCTGTTTCCCATCAATCGCCTGCTCGACCAGTTCCACATCAACGACCTTGAAATCTCGGACTGGAGCCGTCCGAACGAAGAACTCCTCGCTCCCGGCCTGGACTGGACAAACAAAGGCGCGCTTGTCTTACTCTTCGGCGGCCTCATCGGCCTGCCCGTCGACCCCATCGCTCTCTTCATCTACAAATGGACCGCCCGCGCCAAGTGCCGCCACTGCGGCGCGACGTGGCTCAAATCCCGTCATGCGGAGTTCTGCCCGCAATGCGGGCATGGGACCGCGCCGGTGGACCGCTGGCATTGCGGGGTGTGTCATGGGGATTTGGGACTAAAGGACAAGTTCTGCACGCACTGCGGGGTGGTGGTTGTGGTTTAGGGACGGATGCATCAATGCTGAGTTTCGGCCCCTCCGCCCCACTGGATTAGAATGGCCCCTCCGCCCCAATTCTGGGGGACCGGAAAATGCCACTCTCCGAAATCAGGTCCCCCAGAATTGGGGCGGAGGGGCCATTCTTAGTTGTCTCTCAGAATTGGGAGAGGGGCAAGTCTAAGGGCTCTCCGAACTCCTACAGCATCTCGTTCTGGAAGAACTCCAGCACTTCGCCGTCAAATCCCGCGACAAACGAAATCCGGATCGGCGCAGGCGGCTCACCGGGGATCGTATGGTCCTTTGGCGCCATTGTTTCGCGCGCTCCGGCGGCGAGAGCGCGGGCATGGGAGGCGTCCACATCCGGCGTGCGGACGGCGAAATGGATCATGCCCGTCTCCGGAAGCGCATCGGTTTCGGGCTTCTTGCCGCCGGCGAACACTTCCAAGTAGTTGCCGTCGCCAACATCGAGCAGCACGCCGGCTTTGTCGCCTTCGCCCCACTTATACGCTTCCGTGAAGCCGAATCCGTCCGTGTAAAGGCGTACGGTGGCGTCGAGATCGGCGACTCGGATCGCGATATGGTGAAAACCGGGAGAGTTCTTGGGATGGATAGACATGGAGCGGACCTCGATAGCAAAGATTGGACGCCGCCACGGCGACGCGTGGGTTAGTTACGGATTACGGCGGGGTTTTCCTGCCAGGCTATGGAACGCACATGCGGCTACGCCCCCGTTTCAGGTACAATATAGGGAGTACCCCTGAGTTTTAACTATGTCTGACCATCAACAATTTATCCGCAACTTTTGCATCATCGCCCATATCGACCACGGCAAGTCCACGCTCGCCGACCGACTTCTGGAGTTTACCGGCACGGTGCAGCACCGGCACATGCAGGAACAGCTGCTCGATTCCATGGACATCGAACGCGAGCGCGGCATCACGATCAAAATGGCGTCCGTCCGATTGAGCTATAAGGCGCTCGACGGAGTCACGTACCAGCTCAACCTGATCGACACCCCCGGACACGTCGACTTCACCTACGAAGTCTCGCGCAGTCTTGCGGCCTGCGAGGGCGCCGTCCTGGTAGTCGACGCCGCGCAGGGCGTTGAGGCGCAGACGCTCGCCAACGTTAACTTGGCGATGAACAGCAAGCTGGAAATCGTGCCGGTCATTAACAAGATCGACCTGCCGGCCGCCGAGCCGGACCGTGTGGCGGAGGAGATCGAGGAGGTTCTGGCGATCGACGCCACCGAAGCGATCCGGGCGTCCGCGAAGATGGGCATCGGCACCGAGGAGATCCTAGAAGCCGTCGTGCGGCGCGTGCCGCCGCCGTCGGGCAATGTGAACGCGCCCCTGCGCGCCCTGGTTTATGACAGCCATTTCGATGCGTATCTAGGCGTTGTCGCCTATATCCGGGTCGTGGACGGCGAGATTTCTTCGGGAACGCAGATCAAGATGATGGCGTCCGGCAAAGAGTTCGATGTGATTGGCGTCGGCGTCTTCGCGCCGCGCATGAAGAGCATCGATAAGCTGCGCGCCGGCGAAGTCGGCTACATGACCGCGAGCGTCAAGACCGTCGGCGACTGTAACGTCGGCGACACGGTCACACTTGCGCACGGCGGATCGACCATCCCGCTCGCCGGCTACCGACAGGCGCTGCCCGTGGTCTTCTGCGGCCTTTACCCGGTGGACAGCAGTCAGTATCAAGACTTGAAGGAAGCGCTCGGGCGCCTTCAGCTCAATGACGCGGCGCTGACCTACGAACCCGAATCCTCGGCGGCCCTTGGATTTGGCTATCGCTGCGGTTTCCTGGGACTGCTGCACCTGGACATTATTCAGGAGCGATTGGAACGCGAGTTCAACTTAATCCTGATCGCAACGGCGCCCAGCGTCATCTACAAAGTGCATTTGACTTCGGGCGAGACCATCGAAGTGGACAACCCCGCCAATCTGCCGCCAGCGACACAGATCGCCAGCATGGATGAGCCGATGGTCGCCGCCAGCGTCATCATCCCTTCGCACTATGTCGGCACCGTTATGGACCTGGCGCGCGAGCGGCGCGGAGTTTACATTCGCACGGATTACCCGGCGCGCGATCGCGTCATGATTCACTACAAGCTGCCGATGAATGAGATCCTGATGGACTTCTTCGATCAGCTCAAGTCACGCACCAAGGGTTACGCCTCGTTCGACTACGATCAGGCGGGATACGAGCCGTCCAGTCTGGTCAAGCTCGACATCAATATCAACGGTGATCCCGTGGACGCTCTTTCGTTCATCACGCACAAAGAAAAGGCGTATGGACGCGGACGGCAACTGACCGAGAAGTTGAAGGCGATTATCCCGCGGCAGCAGTTCGAGATCAAGATACAAGCCGCGATCGGAGCGAAGGTCATCGCATCGGAAAGCATTTCGGCGCTGCGCAAAAACGTCATCGCCAAGTGCTATGGCGGCGACATCTCACGCAAGCGCAAACTGCTGGAGAAGCAAAAAGAAGGCAAGAAGCGCATGAAGTCGATCGGAAGCGTCGAGATCCCGCAGGAGGCGTTCATGAGCGTCCTGAAACTGGGCGAC
>JAOQAA010000183.1 GCA_025963815.1 Capsulimonas sp. | reverse complement strand
ATCGCCCATGAGATCAATACGCCGATCCAATACGTGGGAGACAATACTCGGTTTCTGGGCGATGCGTTCCGGGATCTCAAAGGGATGGTCGATTGCTACGAGCAGCTGCTCGATATCGCTGAAACCGCCGGCGCGCCGCCGGCGCGGCTGGAGCAGGCGAAGAAAGCACTCGCCGACGCCGACGCTCCTTATCTGATGATGGAAATTCCGACGGCGATCGCGCAGTCTCTCGAAGGCGTGGAGCGTGTCGCCCATCTGGTGCGCGCCATGAAGGATTTCTCGCATCCCGGCTCCACGGAGAAAACGCCGGTCGATATCAATCGAACGATCGACAGTACGGTCACGGTCGCCCGCAACGAGTGGAAATATGTCGCCGAAATGACGCTGGATCTCGATCCCGACCTGCCGCTGGTCTCCTGCCTGCCTGGGGAGCTGAACCAGGTCATTCTGAATATGGTTGTCAATGCGGCGCACGCCATTGGCGATGTGGTCGGGTCCAATGGAGACAAGGGCGAAATTCGGATCCGCACGATACGGGACGGCGACTGGGTGGAAATCCGGATCGCAGATACGGGGAGCGGTATGAGTGAAGAAGTCAAGAGCCGGGTCTTCGATCCGTTCTTTACGACCAAGGAAGTCGGGCGGGGCACCGGACAAGGGCTATCCATCTCCCGAGCGGTCATTATCGAGCGCCACGGCGGAACGATCAACGTGGAGACGGCGCTAGGCGCGGGAACGGCTTTTTCCATCCGTCTTCCGATCGGCGACAGTCAGAATCATCAATCGGAGGCGGCATGAAACGCGAAATTTTATTTGTGGACGATGAGCCCAATGTGCTCCAGGGATTGCAGCGGATGCTGCGCCCATTGCGCGATGTGTGGAGCGTCCAGTTTGCTGAGGGTGGCGCCGCCGCTCTGAAGATGATGGCGGAACACCGCTTCGATGTGGTTGTTTCCGACATGCGCATGCCCGGTATGAGCGGCTCGCAGCTGCTCAGCGCCGTCCGCGACCGGCATCCGGAGGTCATTCGGATCATCCTGTCGGGACAGTCCGAAAAAGAATTTATCCTGGAGGCCGTCACCGCCGCCCATCAGTTCCTCTCGAAACCGTGCGAGGCGGATGTCATCAAGGCGACGATTACGCGGGCCTGTCTGCTGCGCGATGGCGTGAGCAGCCCCGGCGCCCAGGCCGTCGCCTCCAGTCTCAAGGCGCTGCCAGTCAATCCCGCCGTTTACGCCGAACTGTGTGAACAGCTGACGTCGGACGGGGCGCCCCTGCAAAAGGTAGGACAGACGGTTGCCGGATGTCTGGGCATGAGCGCCAAGGTGCTTCAGCTCGTCAATTCCGCGTTCTTCGGCCTGCCGCGTATTGTTTGCAGCCCCGCCGAAGCCGTCGTCCTGCTGGGAGCCGACACAATGAAATCTCTGACACTGAGCTGTCAGGTCTTCGAGCCTTATGCGGGCGATTCCCAGGAAATGGCCTGGCGTGACGCGCTCTGGGCGAGCAGCCGGGACGGCGCCGCGCGCGCCGAAGCGCGCGCGCAGGCCAAGGGGCTGGACGCGCGCGCCGTACAGGCCGCCGTGACGGCGGAGCTGCTCCGCGACTGCGGCAAACTTGTCCTTGCCTCCCAAATGCCGGAGGCGTATGCGCAAGTCCGCGAACGGGCGTCGCTTCTGGGATGGAGCGCCGCCGAGCGGGAAGTCTTCGGCGCCACGCATGGTGAAGTCGGTGGTTACCTACTCGGTCTTTGGGGACTCCCCCCCGCAGTCGTCGATGCGGTGATTGCGCACTCCGCCCAGGACGCCCTGCTTGCGTGCGCGGCGTAAAAAGCTATTCTTCTCGCTCTAAACGCCCAAATTAAGATTAACGGAACTTAGCGACCATGCCAGATAAAGTTTTATTTGTAGACGACGATCCCGCGATCCTGACCGCTTACCAGCGCGCCCTGCACAAGCATGTTCAGGTGGATATTGCGCCGGGCGGCGCCGAAGGTCTGGAAAAAATCAAGACATGCGGCCCGTATAGCGTCGTTGTCACGGATATCCAGATGCCCGGTATGGGAGGGATTGAGTTTTTGACGCGAACCAACGAGATCGCTCCGGACACGGTCCGCATGGTGCTGACCGGCAACGCCGGATTGAAAAGCGTCATGGACGCTTTGGAGCACGGGAGCATCTTTCGCTACCTGACCAAACCCGTCCCTCCGGACAATATGCTCGCATCCCTCGAAGCGGGCGTCAAGCAGTACAATCTACAAGTCGCGGAGCGCGATCTTTTGGAGAAGACGCTTCAGGGCAGCATCAAGGTGATGCTGGATATCCTGTCGACCGTCAATCCGGAAATCTTCGGCCGCGCGCAGGCGCTGAAGGCCAGCATGCGCCAGCTGGCGATCGCTCTGGGGCAGGACCAGCTCTGGCGCTTTGAACTGGGCGCCATGCTGGCGCAGATCGGGATGGTGACGATCCCGCCGACCACGCTTTATAAAGTGCGCAAGGGGCAGGCGCTTGGACCGATTGAGGAAGGGCTTCTGAAACGTTCCCCCGAGATCAGTCATGGCCTGATCGTCAACATCCCCCGA
>JAOQAA010000164.1 GCA_025963815.1 Capsulimonas sp. | reverse complement strand
ATCCTAAATTCTCGTCGTTGATATGGAGGGAGACGGGGAAGCCGACGGTCTTGGCGAAGCGGCGTATGATGTCTACGGTATCGTCCTTGGACCGATCGTCGCAGACGATCAGCTCGTCCGGCGGGCGGGTTTGCGCCGCGATACTGGCGAGCTGCTCAGGCAGGAAGCGGGCGCCATTGTACGTGCAGAGGGCGATGGAGATCTTCATGGCGTCAGCGCCCCAGCCGCAGCTTCTTCAGCGCGAGGTACTGACGAAATAAAAAATGCTTGAGCGGGGCCGGCGTGATCGTGCGCAATCGATGGATCTGGTAGTGCGGAAATCCGACGTTTTCCTTGAGAAGACGCGGGAAGTCCGCCATGAATGTCGGGTCGGGGATGTGGATACTCGATCCGCCGCCCTCGTAATCAGCGATCAGTTCGTGACGATAGTAAAATTGGATGCGCTTGTCTCCGAAGCACCTAAGATTGAATGCGAAGTCGGCGAGCATTTTGTACTTCGTCTCGAACTTCCCGAGAAGATCGAAGATGCTTCGCTCGTAGAAGATCGATTGGTGACAGATGTTGAGCAGCAGGCGCAATTTGCGCTTGGTTACCTTCCCATAGTGACGTATTTGGAGATCCTGCATAAAGACGTCGCCGTAAACGAAGCTGTACTTTGCGTTCGGCATTTGCGGCGCCATGCGCTCCAGAATATCGTCGTGCAGCGTATCGCCCGCTCCTAAAAAATACAGATAGCGGCCTGTGGAGATCGCGATGCCCTTGTTCATGGCGTCGTAAATCCCGGCGTCGCGCTCGGAGACCCACCGAACGGCGTCTCCCTTCGATCGAATCACCTCTACGGTGCCGTCAGTCGAGCCGCCGTCCATGACGATCACCTCGAACAGATCGCGCTTTTGCGACAGCACGCTCGCCAGCGTCTTCTCGCACTGCGGGGCGCAGTTGAAGGTGGGAATGATGATAGAAAAGAGTGGCTGTGAGGACGCTGTCACGGCTTAACGCACCCCCGAGGCGGTCATAAGCTTGCCACGCCGGATTTTGCTCAGGAAGATGCGCCAGCCGTACTTCGCGATGGGGGTGTATTCAATCGCAAGATTGGGAAGCGTTTGACGCGCCCAGACTGCTGTGTCACGTAGTTCGTTCACGTAGCCGCTGTAAAGAAATGGAGCGAACGGCGATGTCATCTCGCCGTAAATCTTCCCGGCGAACACAGGGTCAAACAGAAAGCTGCTGAAGATCTTGAGGCCGTGGAAGTGAAAGAAGATCAGCGGCTCACCGTCAATAGTCATTTGGCCATTCTCCAGCGTCAACCGATAATTCATCCAGTTCCAGGGCGCCAGACCCGCGCCCTTGTGCTGAAGGACGCGAACGCCTTGGAACAGCTCCGGCCACTTGTCCAGATACTTCTGATCGGCATAGCGGTCATCTTCGCAGCGGTCGAAGCACCACTCCAGGCATCGCTCGCGCCACCATTGCAGGCACTCGCGTCCGATAGCGTTGTTTCGGAACATCAGAAGGCCGACGTTGAAATGGCCGTTCGCCTCCATATAAAGCAAATGCTTGGGGAACCGGTGCTCGATAATTAAGACCGAGTTGTCCCCCAGTTCTTCAAATATCGGCTCCGGGCTGCCGTAGAACAGCAGGTCCGAGTCGAGATAGGTGACGATGTCGATCTCGGGATGCTGGTCCAGCAGATAAAGCGGCCAGAAGGGTGAGCACGTGAAGTAGTATTCGACAATTGTGCGGTCGGACTTCGCGGCTTTGAGTTCCGGATAATGCGACTCGAAGTCCGATAGGCGAACGGGGTGGACTTCGGGCAGCGCCATCTTCGTCAGCGACTCAAACGTCTCATCGTCAAAGCACAGCACCCAGAGCGTGAA
This sequence comes from Capsulimonas sp., assembly GCA_025963815.1. Taxonomy (GTDB): domain Bacteria; phylum Armatimonadota; class Armatimonadia; order Armatimonadales; family Capsulimonadaceae; genus Capsulimonas. Next base: position 1,340 of record JAOQAA010000164.1, on the reverse strand, counting down.
CGGCTCCGCGTGGCGCGTGAGGGATCGATAAAGCGCGAGGCCTCGGATCAGATAGCGTCGGTCGAAGTATGTGCAGTAATATCGCATTAGGACGAGTGACTTCTTTGCCAGGAGAGAATTTGGGACGCCGTTTCGCGCACGGATTCTTCATCAAGTTCAGGATATATCGGCAGGCTGAGCACTTCGCGCGCCGCCCGCTCGGTGTGTGGCAGCGAGGCGCCCCGGCCAAATGCCTCATACGCCGGCTGCCTATGCACGGGAACTGGATAGTGGATGAGCGCGCCGACGCCGGCCTGCTTCAAATATTCGCGCAGTGAATCTCGTCCTTCTGTTTGCACGACGTACTGATGGAACACGGACGGCGCTATCTCAGATCGCTTCGGCAGCGTCAAGCCAGAAGTCACGAGAAGCGAATCGTAAAGATCGGCGATGTGACGCCGCTGTGCGTTTGCGCTGTCCAGGAACGGAAGCTTAGCGCGCAGGATGGCGGCCTGAATCTCGTCCAGGCGACTGTTTGTCCCGGGCAGGGCGCTCACGTAGCGCTCCTTCCAGCCGTACTCACGCAGCAAGCGCACGCGTTCGGCCAGTTCGTCGTCATTGGTCGTGACCATTCCGCCATCGCCCAGCGCGCCGAGGTTTTTCGTCGGGTAGAAGCTGAACGCGCCGAGGTCGCCCCAGGCGCCAGTCTTCGTGTCCGCGAACTCTGATCCCGTGGACTGGGCGCAATCTTCGATCAATCGCAGGCCGTATGCGCGCGCGATTTGTGCGATTGTATCGATGGGCGCTGCGGCGCCGTACAGATGCACGGGGATGACCGCGCGCGCCAATCCCAGGCCGCTCGTTACGGCGCCCGCAATCGCCTCTTCCAAACGCTGCGGGTCCATGTTGTACGTTTGGGGATCGATGTCCACGAATACGGGCGCCGCTCCGCAGAGATCGATTGCCGTCACGGTCGCGACGGCCGTATGCGCGACTGTAAACACAAGATCGCCGGGGCCGACCCCGCAGGCCTTCAGAGAAAGAACGAGGGCGTCCGTGCCGCTGGCGACGCCGATCGCGTGCGCCACGCCGATGTACTCCGCGAACTCGCGCTCAAATGCGGCGACTTCCTGGCCTAAAATATACCAGCCGCTTTCGAGCACACGCGCAATGGCGGCGTCGATCTCGGCGCGATGCGACAAGTAGGCGGCTTTCGGATTGCTTTGCAGGATCATAAGCTTGCGTCCGGCGTTACAGATAGCGATCTAGATGTTCGCGGTAATAGGCGAGCGTGCGCGTGAGGCCCGCATGCTCATCGACTGCTGGTGTCCAGCCCAGGGCGCCGTGGATCGCCGTATAGT
>JAOQAA010000441.1 GCA_025963815.1 Capsulimonas sp. | reverse complement strand
GCTCCCGTCGGTCAAACACACATCGATCCCACAGCCTCGCCTTCGTTCCCAATCCGGAGCGAAAGTATCTCGGGGCAAGCGGGCGATCTCCTGCACCAGCGCCTTCGCAAACTCAGGATCATCCACGAACACCGAGTTATCGATGCGTTCAACACAGATTTCCACATTTACGGCTTGGTCTGCAACGTCGCGTGCTTTGCTTCTTACCAGGATCGCCTCGAACCGGCCCAACCCCACCAGACATTGCTGAAATTGCGGGCCGAAGCTATCCAACGGGCTTGGAGCGCAGAAATGAAATAGTAGTGGCTCCCGGCGCTTTCCCGCCAGTGGCTTGAAGACAACCTCCATTCGATGGACACGATTGGTATATGCCTCCTCTCGTCCCACCGCCATACTCAGGGCCGTCAACACCTGAAGGATAAACGCCTTGTCCGTGATCCTGGTCGGCTGGCCAAAATTGAGAAAACTCAATTCGTCAAACTCAAGGTATTGGACGTCCTGGCTGGAAATATTTTTGACCCGTTCTCGCGTCCATCGATCGGGGACAAGTGTGTTGTTTGTCCCGCGCATTTCTTCGTCCCGTGACGGAGAATCCATATCGTTCCGCCTTTCACGCCTGCCATCCGCGAAGCATAGCATCCCCTTCGCTACGCGCTTGCGCCCGCCGCGCGCAGCAGGTCGACAATGGTTGTGTCGCCGCTCTTTTCCGCGATTCGGAGGGCTATCGTCAGGGGCGTTTCGTGCTTGAGGCCCTGGTTCTCGGTATTTGCGCCGGCGTCCAGGAGCGCCTGGGCGGCGGCGGCGCGGGATTTCAGCACCGCGAACATGAGCGCCGTTCTGCCTCCTCCGCCGTTCTCATCAAGATCATTGACGACTTCCATGTCTGCGCCCGCTGCGGCGAGCATTCCGATGGCTGCTTCGCTTCCGAAGAGGGCGGCGAACATCAGCGCGGTCACGCCCTGATTGTTCCGATGATTGACGCCGGCTCCGGCTTCAATCAATACGCGCACGCACTCGTCCGTCCCGCGCTGCGCGGCGACCATCAGCGGCGTGAAGCCCAGGTGATTTCTGCTATCGATCTCGGCGCCGGCTGCGAGGAGCATCCGGGCGAAATCAGGGCTGCTATGGCAGCGGTGCAGCGCGACGCCCTCGGTGAAATTGGCGGCGTTCACATTCGCGCCGCGATCGATCAGCAGCCGGCCGATGTCGATTCGATCGCAATACGCCGCGCGCATCAGCGCCGTTTCGTCCCGAATGGACCGAGCATCGACGGGGACGCCAAGCTCCACCATTCGCGTCACGACCCCGGCTCCGCACGATCCCGCCGCATACCGAAACGCCTGCGCCATCTCGTCGCTTTGCGGATCCGACGCCTGCTCCACCAATACCATCATCTTATCGTTGTCACCCATTTGTGCGGCTTCGATGAGACCGACGACGGCGCCAGCCTTTTGCAGTGCATCGACAGCCGCCTGATGGTTTCGTCCGTTTGACGCGATTTGTAGCGCCGTGCGCCCGGAAGCGTCGCGTAAATTGGGATCGGCGCCATGGCGAACGAGCAGTTGGATGATCTCAATATTTCCAGTACTTGCCGCCCGCATCAGTGGTGTGGTTCCGGGCCTCCCGGTTTCCTGAGGGACGTGCCGGTAACGAACGCGGCAGTCAACATTGGCGCCGGCGTCCAGCAGGATCCCGGCAATCTCCAGGCCGCGCGGATTTCTCGGAGACACTGCGGAATGCAGCGCCGTCTGCCCCGCGCCATCCAGGGTTTCCTTATCCGCGTCGTGAGCGAGCAATATCCTGACCAGTTCTGGGGCGGGGCGGCGCACGGCGAGGATCAGCGGCGTCAGGGAGCCCCGCGCCGCGAGCGCATTCACATCCGCGCCATGCTCCAGCAGCAGCGTCACGGTTTCGGGGCTCCCGAACTGAACGGACGCAAAAAACGCGTGCGTGATTGCGGCGCTCGATGGGGGCGGTTCACCGTCCAGCATCTTCTTGAGCTTATCAGTGTCGCCCAGCAGCGCGGCTTCGGAGAGACCGACCGGCGCGCCGGCCGCCAGAAGCGCCTCGATCACCTGCGCGTGTCCGTAAGCGGCGGCCAGATGAAGCGCCGTCCGACCATCTCTGTCCCGCAAATCCAGACGGGCGTGATAGCGAAGAAGCAGTCCCACGATCTCCCAGTTTCCCGCGCTCGCCGCCTGCATCAGCGCGGTGCGTTCGGTGTGGAAACCGTATTCCGCGCGCGAGACCGCATCGACCTCCGCGCCGGCGGCAATCAGTCTTTCGGCGATGGCGGCGTCTTTGGCGTAAGACAGGGGAGGAGCAATCCCCTCTGGCGGCGCCGCGTTCGCGCCCGCCGCAAGAAGCAGTTCGATCATCTCCAGTCGACTGTGCGATGCGGCGTGCGCCAGCGGCAGATGTCCCATGTGGTCGCAGACATTCGGATCCACGCCCTGCGCCAGTATCCGCCGCAGCTCGGAATAATCACCCGTATGCGCGGCAAAAAAGGGTGTACTGCCCCAGGGATTGTTTGGTTTCATCAGTCTTTAAGCGCCGGAGTATCCAATCGAATGTATGACTGTACGGCCAATCGTGTCAGGACAATTAGCGCCAGCAGGGACGCCGCGTTACCGCCGCCTTTGCCGAGAGCGGCGTTTGCGCCTGCCGCCAGAAGCGCATCCATGCTACGCTGTGTCTTAATGATGACCGAACAAGTGCGTCACTCGGATAGCAGTCGATGCAAGGGGGCCTAATATTATCAGTGCGGCTGTCCCAAACGCGACGCCTTGCCCCAGTGGGTGGCGTCGAGCGGCGATCCCGAGACCTAGAGCAAAGCTTAACAATATCGAAATCGGCAGCATCAGCGCTGTGCCCCATTTGCCATGTGATAGTATCGCCACTGTGACGCCGCCGATACTGCACGCCGCGAAGAAAAGCGCCAGCAAGGCGATCGCAAATTCTCGTGAGGGATTGACACGATCACGCCGCTGTTCTTCCTCCGCGAACCGAAGCAGAGGCAGGGAGAGCGATCGGCCTGTAACGAGGCTGATCGTAAAGACCATCAGCCGGATATCGCTGCGGGCGAGCGTCAGGAAAATGGCAAGAATGATCGCCACTTGAATGACCCACATTTGCAGTGGGTTCGCCTGATCATAATTTCGTATTCGTTCCAAAAGAGAAAGACTTTTCGTCACCAATCGTAACTCCAGCCGACAGACAAAATCGAGCGTATTAGTCGCCTTGTGGTGGGCGAACCATCAATGGGCCTCATTGCGTGTTCGTTATTTTACGTCTCCGCGCGCCCCAATATTCAATTGGGCGGGTTCAGCGTCAAGCTCCAGGTTTGGTCGAGGCGGTCGCGCGTCATGCTCGTCATGTGGCTGTCGCCCATCAGGACATTGTATCGGTCGTTTGACCGGTCGCCATGCCAGCTGCCAATGTTGTCGAACAGCACATTGATCTCCGAAAGGCCATGCGGCGTGTATGGCGGGAGTGGCTCGTAGGCGGCCGTCTCGGAGATCGACTTTCGCTTCAGGCCGAGTTCCGTGCGATAGGAGTAACTGAGGCCGAACTGCTCGTAATAGGACGGCCTTGCCGAGAGGGGAATGGCTCCCATTCCAGCGTCCACGAAATCGCCGCCGCTGTCGGAGGGGCAGCGCCAGATCTCCTTGGATTTGATGTAAGGCGAGAGCAAGTCCGTCAGCGCCGGCATCTGCTGCACGTCGTTCCCGAAATCGCCGCCTTCCGCCGTATTCCAGATGCCCGTGTTTTTATCCACCGCATCGCCGCCGTGCGGGAAGTACTGGTCGTTGTCGTCGGAATAAAGCGTAAACGCCACGCCCAGCTGACGCAGATTGGAAGCGCAGACGCTCTGCCGCGCCTTCGCCCGCGATGACGCGAACGCCGGGAAGATCAGCGCCGCCAAAATACAGACAATCGCGATCACCACCAGCAGCTCGATCAGCGTGAAACCAAATCTCGTTTGTTTACACAAATACATAATATCCCTTAACCGCACACGCGTCGCTTTAGAAGACATTCCTATTTCGCCGTCTGATTGGGAGGCTAATTCCTAGAACGTAAATTCCGCGCGGAACGTTGCGGCGGCTTACCGCGATCGTCGGTCTATACCATCAGGAGACGTCCGCAGGCATGGTCGCCGGAGCCGTGATCCACGGTTTGACCGGGACGTCCGCCACGTGAAGGACGCGCCGCGAGATCGACAGCACTCCGGCGCACCAGGGCTCGCCCGGCTCCAAGGGCACATTCCCTGTCCCTTTTAGCCGTGCTAGCACCCGGTAGTTGGCGGCGTCCCAGTCGAGCGGACCCGCGAATAGCTCCACGGACCCTGCCCGCAGGTCCTGGCGCAGCGAGCGACTTTGCTGGAACTGATCTTTGCCCAGGGACGCGGCTAAAAGACACAAGAGCAATAGATCGAGTACGAGCGCCAATCCCCATCCATTTCCGGAGGTGTGGTGAGCGTGGTGGGACGGTGAGTGCATGCCTATCGCTATGAACACTGGCCAGAGAAGCAGCGCAAAAGCCCACCAAGACGCGCTTTGCCAGGCCAAACTTCGAGCCATCAGCCGCACTATGCGCTGCTCCTCCACAGTGAGCGGGCGCCGCCCCGCGAGCGGCAGGCCCAGAGGGCCTTTCGGCGTCGCCTTCGATCTTCGTTTAAATATGCGTCTCATCGTGTTTTATGTCCGTTGCATCCGCGCATTCTCATTCTATAAGACAGAGAATCGTGCGGAAAGTTGCGCCTCAGTCGCCGTCGAACTTGAGATAGCAGCCGGGTTCGTTCGCGCACTTTTCGGCGAGCGTCTCGACGCGCGCCAGAAAGTCCCGGTCGTCGGGCGTCTCGGCGTTTTCCATCAGGCGGCGCCATTCGATCAGAAGTTCGGGCATCTGGTCGTGGGAGAAAAAGGTGAAGTCGCCAGGGTCCATCGCCGAAAGCAGCGGGTAATCGGGATCTTCGTAGGGGATCAGATCGCGAGTGGCCTCCCGGGGAAAAACGACGGTTTCGAGGCGGCTGTGGTCCTGAGTGTGCAGGGAAATGTCGACGGGCATGACGCTTGGCTCCTTTGGTGCGAGCGGAGCCGAAGGCTCCAGCCATAGTATGGCATGGAGCCAGCGGGATGTCATGGTTTTTTTTGTAAGATTCGGCCCCCCTGCCCCCCAATTCTGGGGGAGGAGTTTGTCGCGGGTGTGTTTGTGGTGAATAGACGCGTATTCCCGGAAATAGAAATTGGGGCAACGTCGCTATCCATAAAAACACCCAACGACAGCCTCCTCCCCCAGAATTGGGGGACAGGGGGGCCGCTCTTACCGCTCCTTCGGCGCCAGACAAGCGGCGATCGCGAGCGTTACGGCGGCGACGGCGGAGATCGTGCGGACGGTGTTGAGCGCGTTCCAGGGGGCTTCAAATTTCACACGCTGTGCGGC
>JAOQAA010000129.1 GCA_025963815.1 Capsulimonas sp. | reverse complement strand
GCAATAAGGCTCACGTCTCCAGTTTGCCCGTATTTTCGCCGATAATCAATCTATCCGAAACGTTGCTAGTCAGCACATATCGATGTGCGAGGATCTGTTCTTTGGCCACCACAATCGAAACAAAACTCAAGCAAGAGCGCTTGCTGCGCATTATTGAGGACGAGCTGCAAGACTTGCCGCCGCTGCCGGCCGTCGTCGTGCGCGTCATGCAGACGATCAACGATCCAACGACATCGGCCTCCGATCTCAATCGATTGATCTCCAGCGATCAGGCGATCGCCAGTAAAGTGCTGCGTCTTGTCAATTCGTCGTATTATGGATTTCCGCGCCGAATTACCACGATCACGCATGCTGTTGTCATTCTCGGCTTCAACACCGTGCGCAATCTGGTGACGTCGCTGGGAGTTTTCAACAGCTTCGACGGAAACGGAGCGCCGACCGCCCTGGACCGCCAGATGTTCTGGTCGCATTCCATTGGGGTCGCCGTCGCTGCGGGCGTCATCGCGAAGCGCAAGTCGATCCCGACCAAGCTCGCCGAGGAAGTGTTTGTTGGCGGCCTGCTGCACGACATCGGCAAATTGTTTCTCGATCAGTATTTCCCCGATCAGTACGCCATCGCAATCAAGCTAGCGCGCGCCGCGAAGATTTCCATTTGGGAATCCGAAAAAACAGCGCTGGGGGTAGGGCATCCACTCGTCGGCAAGCGGATCGCGGAGAAGTGGAACCTGCCGCCTTCGCTCACCTCCATGATCACTCTCCACCACCAGCCGGCGTTCGCGAAAGACCATTTTGAGATTACGGCGATTGTTCACGCCGCCGACCGGATCGCGCACAAATTGAAGCTGGGCTTTGCCGGAGACGATATCGCGCCGACTCTCGCTCCGGAAGTCCAGCAGTGGCTGGCGCTGCCGCCCGCCGTCTGGGAGAGCATTGAAGCAGAGACGCTGCAGAAGTTTGAAAGCGCGAAAGAATTCTTGAAGATGGCCGCAGGCTCCTAACGCCCGGCCAGAGCGCCATGATACGAAGGTGGAACACGGGATATGGCTACGACAATCGAAACCAAGCTCAAACAAGAGGCGCTGCTTGCGGTTATCGCCAATGAGCTGCAGGATTTGCCGCCGCTGCCGGCTGTCGTCGTACGCGTGATGCAGACGATCAACGATCCCCGGACCTCCGCGCAGGACCTCAACCGGCTGATTTCCGCCGACCAGGCGATCGCCTCCAAGATCCTGCGTCTGGTGAACTCCTCCTATTACGGCTTCCCGCGTAAGGTCACCACGGTGACCGACGCGGTCGTGATTCTGGGCTTCAATACGGTCCGCGATCTGACGACTTCCATCGGCGCTTTCAACGCCTTCCGCGCTCGGCGCGGCTCTACGGCGCTGGACCGGGAAGCGTTCTGGGCCCACTCAATCGCGGTCGGCGTCGCCGCCGGCGTGATCGGCCGTCAGAAGAAGCTGTCCCCCAAAGCGCAGGAAGAGTTGTTCGTCGGCGGTCTGCTGCATGATATGGGCAAACTGTTTCTGGACCAGTTCTTTCCGGACCAGTACGCCATTGTGCTGAAGCTGGCGATGGCCGCCAACATTTCGATCTGGGAATCCGAGAAAAAAGCCCTTGGGGTGGGACACGCGCTGGTCAGCAAGCGCATCGCGGAGAAATGGAACCTGCCGCCCGCGCTCACCGCGATGATGGCGCTGCATCACCAGCCGATTACCGCTGGCGAGCACGTCCAGGTCACCGCCGTAATTCACGCGGCGGACATCGTCGCTCGCCGCCTTTCTCTGGGCAGCGGCGGCGACCGCATGATCCCCGCGATGTCTCCAGAAGTCGAAAAATGGCTCGGTTTCGGTCCGGACAACTGGAAAGCGATCGATCACGAGACGAAGCGCAAGTTTATGGACTGTCAGGAATTCCTCAAGATGGCGACGGGCTAATTGACCGCCGTCATCAAGCGGCTTCTGAACATTTATGAAAAATAATTCAGAAGCTTCATGTTCTCTTCATGATCCTTTGGTACTATAAATATAAGCTGAACAGGCAAGCCGCCAATCGTTCTCAATTCAAAATCTGAGGTTCCCTTCATGAAAGTCAACAAAACCCATTCCCGAACTACTACTGCGTTAGGCTTTACTCTCATCGAGCTTCTCGTTGTCATCGCCATTATCGCGATACTCGCCGCCATTCTGTTCCCTGTCTTCGCCAAGGCTCGCGAGAAAGCGCGGCAGATCAGTTGTTCCAGCAACCTGCGCCAGCTTGGTCTTGGGTACGCTCAGTATGTGCAGGACAACGATGAAATGTTTCCGTCTGTTTATGACTCTCAAACCAACGTGGTCAGCGCGGGAAAACTGTTGTTCTGGCCAGCCGCGATTTACCCATATGTCAAAAGCGCCGGCGTCTATCGGTGTCCGGGCGATAGTTTGACCAACGCTTCCAGCTATGTTTCAAACAGTTTTTCTGGACTTCAGACACTGGCGAATGTGTCGACCCCCACAGTCACGATTCTTTTGACCGATGGCAGCAGCAGTGGAAACACCGCCGGTAAAGCTGTGACAAATACGGCGACTGGAAATGGACTGAATGAGGACTATTCCCTGTATTGCCAGCCCTATCGTATGGTGAATTCGGACCACGGCACGCCGCGCCATACTGGCCGCGCTAACTTCCTTTTCTTTGACGGTCATGTGAAGATCAGCCCGATGCTGCCGGCTGTTCCTCATCCCACTCCGGCGCAATTAGAGCAGGCGATCCCGTTTGTTCCCAACATCTCTCCTGACGGACAGGCAGTTGCCGGCTGCACAAGCTGGAACTAACCTCCCGAAAGCACAAAGCCCCCTGGAGACTTCCTCGAAGTCGCCAAGGGGCTTTTCTTTGCGCCGGTTTAACGTTCCGCGCCCCAGGTCTCTTTTGCCTTTGCGCCTCCTGCGAATAGCTTCTCAATCTCCGCCGCGTCGCTATTCATAATCGCTTTCTCCAGCGCGTCCAGCTCTCCCCGGAAGCTCGCAATCGCGGCCAGGATGGCGTCGCGGTTGGTGAGGCAGATGTCGCGCCAGATAGGGGCGGGAGAGGCGGAAACGCGGGTCATGTCAGCGAAGCTGCCGGCGGAGAGGCGTGGGGTTTGAGGGAGGGTTTGGGTTGCGAGGGCGGCGCTGCGCATGAGGGAGGTGGCCAGGACGTGAGGGAGGTGGCTGGTGACCGCCACCATGGCGTCGTGGGACTTGGGATCAAGTAAGAGCGTTGTCGCGCCAATTTCCTGGGCTAAGGCCGTGACAATGCGCAGGGCGGCGGGGTCGGTCGTGTCGGTGGGGGTAATTGCCCAGGTGGCTTCCTGGTAGAGCAGGGCGGTGGCGGCTTCGACGCCGCCGCGCTCGGAGCCAGCCATCGGGTGACCGCCGACGAAGTTCGGAAAGGCTGCGGCAGCTTCGACAATCGTCGTTTTGGTGCTGCCGACATCGGTGACGACTGCGCCGGGCTTGACGGCCTGTAAGACTCCGGGCAGGACTTCGAGGATGTGGCCGATGGTGGAGCAGAGGACGACAACGTCGGCGTCTTCCACGCCCACGGCGATATCCGTTTGGAAGCTGTCAATGGCGCCGAGGGAGACGGCGTGGGAGAGGCGGGCGGCGTCGCGGCCGACGCCGATGACGCGGTGCGCGAGGCGGCGCTGGCGGAGGGCCAGACCGAGGGAGCCGCCCATCAGGCCGACCCCCACGATCGCCACAGTTCCGAAACGGGTGGGAAAGCTACCTTCTCCACTCATAGGCTTAGAGGCTGCGTCCGACAGCGGCGCAGATCGGGGCGAGATCCGCCATGAGCTTCTCGAACGCGGTGGGCAGCAGGGACTGCGCGCCGTCCTTCAGCGCCTTCTCCGGGTTGTGATGCACTTCGATGATCAAGCCGTCCGCGCCGGCGGCGACCGCCGCGCGGGAGACCGCGCTGACCAGACTCGCTTTGCCGGTTGCATGCGACGGGTCGGCGATCACGGGCAGGTGGGATAGCTCCTTCAATGCGGGGATCGCGTTGATGTCGAAGGTGTTGCGCGTGTAGGTCTCGAACGTCCGGATGCCGCGCTCGCAGAGCATGATATTCTTGTTGCCCTGGTTCGCGATGTATTCGGCGGCCTGGAGCCACTCTTCGATCGTCGCCGCCATGCCGCGCTTCAGCATGACCGGGGTCTGGGTCTTGCCGACTTCGTTCAGCAGGCTGAAGTTCGCCATGTTGCGCGTGCCGATCTGGAGAATATCGGCGTACTGGCAGACCATTTCTACATCGCGAACGTCCATGACTTCCGTGATGATCGGCATGTTCAGCTCTTCTCGCGCCGCCGCCAGCATCTTCAGGGCCGCTTCGCCATGTCCATGGAACGAGTAGGGGCTGGTGCTCGGCTTGAACGCGCCGCCGCGCAGGATCGTGGCGCCGGCGGCCTTGACGGCGCGCGCGGCGACCATGAGCTGGTCTTCGGTTTCGACGGTGCACGGACCGGCCATCATAATAATTGCCGTCGGATCGCCGATCTTAATGCCGCGAACATCAATGATCGTGGGTTCCGGATGGAACGCCTTGTTGACGACTTTATACGGCTTGGAGACAGAAACGACTTTCTCGACATAGGCCAGGGCTTCAAACTGCTCCATGACCGCCGCCTTCTGCGTGGGATCGGCGGGAACGCCGACCGCGCCGACAATGGTGCGCTCGACGCCTTCCGAAAGATGCACGGCGTAGCCGCGATCTTCGAGCATCTGCATTACGTGTGAAAGATTGTCTTTCGTCGCCTGTGACGAGAGGATGATGATCATGGAGTTCCGCCCTGGACAAGATATTAGCGGAAAGTTTACCCGTTTTTGGGGGTGGGAGTCAAGGTGGAGGGCAAGCGGGCGGGCGGTAATTGAACGGTCTGCTGGCTAGGTATAATTATTGGAAATAAATGGAGGTGTGCCTGTTACCCCGCATTGAAATACGGGGCTGGGAGTGGCTGCGCCACCGACCGTCCGTTCCGGACGGAAGAGTTCAGATTTTTGCGATGGGAGGGGATCTGTGGAATTTGAGCGGCGTAATAATATTGAGGTGTTTGTGCATTATGTGTGGACGACGGATCAACGACATCCATTTCTGATGCCTGAGATTGAATCACGTGTGCATCGTTGTATCGCGAATGAGTGCGCTCGCCTAAAATGCACGGTTCTTTCCATCGGCGGCATGCCCGATCATGTACATTTGGCGGTTTTGTTACCGACAACCGTGACGATTGCAAAGGTAATGCATCAAGTGAAGGGAGTTTCGTCACAATTCATCAAGAATGAATTACGCCCTGGAGAATACTTTGCCTGGAAAGAAGGTTACGCGGCGTTTAGCTTCAGCCGGACGCATCTGAAAGCCGTCGTAAGCTACATCGAGAATCAAAAAGAGCATCATAGCTTTGGTAAGATATGGCCCGCCGTAGAATTAGGCGAATACGACCCGGAAGACAATCTATCCTGAATCTTCCGTCCGGAACGGACGGTCGGTGGCGCAGCCACACCTAGCCCCGTAATTGATTGCGGGGTACTAGAGTCGCGATGGCATTTGATTTGTATTAATGCGAATATCATCTTTCCCTCCTCAGCACCCCCGGCACAAAATCGCATACAGAGCCGCTGGGCCATGCACCCCGATACTCAGGTCATTCTCAATATCCGACGACCGACTAGGCCCCGTAATAAAATGCACCGACGACGGAACGTCGCCATGCGCGAGCGCGGTGACTTTGGCGAGCGCTTCGCCCATGCGGTCCACGATCTGTGATTCGCGGACAATCGCGATGTGCGCGGTCGGGAGCAGGCTGACGCTGCGGGCGTGCTGGGGTGTGGTCCAAAGCACGAGGGTGCCGGTGTTGGCGATGGCGGCGTCGGTGAGGGTCACGCCGATGTCGGCGCGCTCTGCGGCGTCGGCGAGGGAGGCTTCTTCGGTTTTGGGATTTTCTGCGACCCAGGAGCGGGCGTGGCGATCGTCCCAGAGCCACTCCAAATCGAAGTCGGCGAAGTCCTGACGCTCCCAGGTGATGATCGTGTCTGGGGTCAGTTCATCCAGCAGATTTTTGAGCGCCTGGGATGCGGCGGCCGGAGTGTCGACGATCGTGGCGTGGCCGCCGAGAGCGTCGAGCTCGGAGGCGAATCGGGTCACGCGGTCGACGGTCCCGGTGTCAGCGCCGTAGGGGGCGTTTGCGTAGGTCTCGGAGACGCCGCGCACTTCGCGGGTAGGCGGCGCGGCGGGCATTGGGCGCCCGAGGCGGTCGGCGATGCGCTGGAAAAGCTGGTCTCGCTCCATTTACTCGGTCTCTTTCTTCGGTTTTTGTCTGCGTGGGGCCTGCGGCGGCTCGGCGGCGAGGTCGGCCCAGCGATCCCGGAAGGCTTTCTTGGTCGGCTCGGGGAGGGTGCGATACTTGGTCCAGCCGTGAATGGGCGTGTTCTTGGCCAGGACGGACTCTTCTTTTTCATCGCCCATCATGGTCAATTGCACCCAGCGCGCGGACTTGCCCGCCAGCTTGTATGCGCCCGCGCTCTTGAACCCGGCGGCGAAGCCTTTGTACGCCATGCGTTCGGTGAGCGGCGTGAACCCTGCCTCCACGTAGCGTCGGCGCAGATGTACGAGCATGTCATGCAGAGGGATCTTGACGGGACAGGCTTCGTGACATGCGCCGCAAAGGCTGGAGGCGTAGGCCAGTTCGCCCCACTGTTTTTTGTCTTCCATCAAGAGGGGAGTAATGACCGCGCCGATGGGGCCGCTGTATGTGCCGCCGTAAGTGTGGCCTCCGACCTGGCGATATACGGGGCAGACGTTGAGACAGGCG
>JAOQAA010000112.1 GCA_025963815.1 Capsulimonas sp. | reverse complement strand
GATCAGGACCCCTTCGGTGATCTCAAGCTCGAGCCGGCTAGACGCGAGACCGGTTTCTAGGAGTACGGCATGGACGAGCCGCGAAAGATCGCCGTGGCGGAACTGGCGGGGGGAGACGTTGACGGAGATCTTAAGAGGTCGGGGCCAGCTGGCAGCTTCCCGGCAGGCCTCACGCAGCACCCACTCGCCCAGCGCCAGGATCTGACCAGAATTCTCGGCGACCTCGATGAAGACGGCAGGCGACACCATCCCTCGCTTCGGACTGTTCCAACGCGCGAGCGCCTCGAAGCCTATGACCGAACCGTCGGCCAGGCACTGTGGCTGATAGTGGAGAAACATTTCGCCCGCGACGATCGCATTTCGAAGTTCCTCCTGAAGGACGCGTCTGTCCCTGGCGTCGGTGCCCATTTCCGGCATGAATATCTGCACGGTGCCAGCGTCGGCGCCTTTGGCGCGGTACAAGGCGACGTCGGCATTCCTTAGGAGGCTTTCGCAGTCGGTGCCGTGCGCCGGATAGTGTGCCACGCCTACGGTCGCACCGATCGTCAACCGTTGTCCCGCGACCGCCATCTCGATCCGCATCATAGCGATTATCCGGCGGGCGATGAGTTCGGACGCACTGATTCGCTCATCATCCGCAACGATCAAAGCGAACTCGTCGCCACCAAAACGGGCGATGAATGCTCCCTCGGCGCTGAGTTCGAGTCTCTTCGCAACCTCGCGCAGCACGGCGTCGCCTGCGGAATGACCGTATGTATCGTTGATCTCCTTGAAGCCGTCGAGGTCGATGCAAAGTAGGCTGACGCGGCTGCCCGCAGCGGCTGCGCTCTCAAGCGTCGCGGCGAAGCGTTCGTCGAAGGAAGCTCGATTGGCGAGGCCTGTGAGGACATCATGATGCGCCATATAGGCGATACGCTTCTCATTCTTTCGCTTCTCCGTCACGTCCTCGAACAGAGCTAGAAGATGTTCGGGTTCGCCCGCTTCGTTGCGGATCGCAAGTCGCGTCGACGTCAGAACTCTTACTTCTCTGGAGCCCCGAAATGCCAACTGGTCTTCGGAGACGATGGGTGATTCGGACTTCATCGCTTCCGCATCGAGGCGGAGCCCGAGTTGGATCGCTTCTATCGGAAATACCTCGGCCAACGTCTTTCCGATGCATTTCGAACGGACGATTCCGTAGAGTTTTTCGGCCGCCTTGTTGACAAGGGCCACAGTGCAGTCATCGACCGTCGTGGCGCCGTGGGGCACGTCCTTTACAATAATTGGAAGTGGCACGTTTTCGATCACGGCGTCTAGGAAGGCTCTCGTCTTGGCAAGCTCCTCTGTCGCTTTTTTCTGCTCGGTCACGTCGTGGATCGCCACCAGCCGAGCGCTACGGCCTTCATATTGCAACGCCTGGGAATAGATGCTGACGTCCATCACTCGGCCATCGGCGGTCAAGTGCTTCCACATCTCATTGGCGCGATCGACCCGGGGAATGGTTGCAGCCCATGCGGCGAATTTGCCGCGAGCGTTGACCGGGCGCACATCAGTAACTTTAAGGCCGGCGAATTCCTGTCGGCTGTACCCGTACTTGTCCACGGCTGCCTGATTAACGGCGATAAATTCGAGAGTGGTCTCGTCGAATACCCACATCGGCACGGGGTTGTTTTCGAACAACAGCCTGAACGACGCCTCCTTTTTGGCGCGTTCGGTAATGTCTTCGTGGGTAGCGACCCAACCGCCGCCTTCCATGCTGGCGCTGACGATCGAAATCGCCCGGCCATCAAGGGTCAGGAAGTCCCTGGCGTCCACCTGGATGCCGGTTCTCGCCACGAGGAGGGCCACCTGATCTTCGGGATCGCCCAGGAACGTCCCGTAGGATTTTCGCCAACGCAAGATGTCCTGCAAGTAGGAACCAGGCTGTGACAGCTCCGGCGGCAGGTCGTACAGTTGCGAATATCGCCGGTTGCACACGACCACGCGCCCGTCCGCATCAAGCATGATCAAGCCCTGCGAAATGTTATCGAGTGCCGCCGCCATCTGAACGTTCTGGATCCGGATCTGTCCAAGAAATTGACGACGGCATAGAAAAACGATGATTGCAATTGTGATCACAATGGATGTCGAAGTACCGATCAGATAAAATGCGGTCGTCTGCCATTCCGAAAGTGCTTCATTGAGCGTCGTCGTCATCATAATTGAAATGGGGTAGTGCGGCAGGCGCCGCGCAGCTATTAGCCTCTCTTGGCGGTCGATCGGGCTCTCGAGCCGAAGCTCTATGAAATCGGACGTGAGCGCTTCAGACCCGAGAGCTTCGCGTGAGAAGGTTTTGCCGACCAGATGGGGTTGCGAAGGGTATCTTGCGATCAAGGCGCCGTCGCTCCGGAACAGAGCGATGGCGCTACCGGCCGTTGGACTCACTTTGGCGAAATAGTCTTCGAAATATTGTAGCTTCATCGTACCCAGCACGACGCCGACTGGCTGCGACGATGAAGATGAAACAGTCTTTGCCAGATAGATTGCCCATTGGCCGCTAACCGGGCTCTTGAATGGAGGACCAACAACAGTCTTGCCCGGCTGAGCCGCCAGCATGTCCGCAGGGTTCGGATCCAGCCGGCCCCGACTGCTCGGCCAATCCAGAGAGGAGTTGACGATTTCCCCGCTTAGGTCGCGAAGGCTCAGACCGGATATATGGGGAAATGGCGAGATCCGCTGCGCAAGCATGCGGTGCACGGTGTTGGTCGAAAGCCATGTCCGGAACTCATCGGGCGTCGAGACCGGATGTCGGTCGATATCGTCGATC
>JAOQAA010000055.1 GCA_025963815.1 Capsulimonas sp. | reverse complement strand
AGCTCGCCGACGGGTACGAGACGCTGATCGGCGAGCGCGGCGTGAAACTTTCCGGCGGCCAGCGGCAGCGCCTCACCATCGCCCGCGCCATCCTGGCCGACCCGAAGATCCTGATCCTCGACGAGGCCACGAGCAACTTGGACACCGAATCCGAGCGCTTGATCCAGGGCAGCCTGCAATCGCTGATGGCCGGCCGCACCAGCTTCGTCATCGCCCACCGCCTGAGCACCATCCGCGAAGCCGACCAAATTTTAGTCCTCAATCAAGGCGAGATCATCGAGCGCGGCAGTCACGCCCAGCTCATCGCCCAAAACGGCTTCTACGCCCGCCTCAACCAGAGCCAATTTGCGGCCACAGTGGACGAAATTGAGGCGGAAACAGCGGGCGTATGACTCATGGTATATAACTGAAACTATGAAAATCACATTTACCATAAACCTGCTGGAAGACCCGGACGCTCCTCTCACCATGAACGATGTCGCGCACCAATTAGATTTGGCGCAAGGCGAAATTGTCCACATATTTCAGCAGAAATGCGAAACTGCGATAGAGGAGAATGGCGGTCAAGTATGGACCTCCACTGCTGAAGACGATAGTTATCGGGTCTCCCTCTAATCGGGCGTGGGTATGGGATTTGATGATGTTCTCAGGTTAGTGTCCAGCAAATATTTCGTGGAAGTTTCTCGCCAAGTTGATGAAAGGCTGAACAGATCCTGCAACTTATTTCGTGGTGGGGTGTCATTGAGATTGATAAGCTTATGATATACGAATCTCAAACTGCGCCCTGTCCCACTTGTGGAAGGATGATCCACGTTTCTATGCGCGCGTGCGCCAATTGCGGAAACGATCCCAGAACGGGGCGGCGGCCGGTGGATGGGCCTCCGAGACGGCGGAATATTTCGCCAATGCTCCTCTGGGGACTTGGGGGAGCCGCATTTCTTCTCACATTTGTCGGTATGGCGATCCACGATCTTTTGCCGCGTCCCGCTCTGCCCGCTGCCGTCATACGTCCCGTCCCAGTGAGCGCTCCTGAGAATGTGTTCCCAGTGCGACTGAGCGGCGCTCAGATGGTGGGAGCCATTCATGTGGGCGACAGCATGCGGTCGGTCAATTCTCGATTTGGCTCCGCCGGTTCGATGATGACCAAGGGCGAGGATGGAAATCAAGGGTTCATGTACAAATTCGACGATGGCGACGTGTTTGTCATGGCGGATTCCGGCGATTATGTGCGAAACATCATTTGGATACGAAAAAACTATTAAAGCTGGTTTCGTATCAATGAAGTTTCGGTGGGTGGGGAGGATCGAAATCAAGGATTCTCGCGGATGCAACTTAATTCGCGGACCCGTGTCTTAACGATCAGTGCTGAACATGGAGATGACAAATTGAAACCCAGGGTTGCTATTGTTTTCGCGGTTCTTTGCTGCCTGATTGCTGCGGGCGGCGCGATCGTTCACAATTATTCCACTTCCCGCCAAATGGCGGAGAAGCGAAGCACGCATCCAGGCGCGCCGAGCGCCGGCAAGGCCGGGAATGTCCGTAAGAGTTATCTAGACACAAAGATCGTCTGGGGACCGGAGGATCAGGCCGCGCTGGAAATTCGCGAGCGTAAGGCGGCGCAGCGGCGGCAGGCGTCGATTGCGGCGGCGCACGCCGTCACTCCTCCCGTGGCCAGCGCCCCTGCCAGCGAGCTTGTGGAGAAATCGCACAAGGGCGTGATGCGGGGACTGGAGCTGGTGACGGTGGAAGGGCAGCTGCAGTTTGGCTTGCTGCCCTAGCGGAAGTGCGGTCGGCCTTTGTTCACGTCACTTATGAATCAAGGTTCGAAACATAAGAGACCTGTTTTGTTCGACGGAGAACGAGCCGCCGCCATTACTGCTATAAGTTGCGCCGCCTCCAGGGTAGGGAGCGGAATCATTATATTCACAGCCATAACGACCGCCGGTAGAAGCGGACTTTACGACGATTGCGTAGCGAACGCCTGATTTTACCAATATATTCGGATGAATGGTCGTATATTTGGGAGACCATCCGATGGATTCCGGCAATATTAAGATCGAGCTGAACGCGCTGCCGACAGGCTTGAAATCGGTGTCGGCCTTGTAAATCTCCATGGTCAGGCCAGCGTCCGGATAACCTTTTTTAAATGTGGAGAACGAGACTGCATTTAAAATACCGGTGCGGGTGGCCACGAATGACTGCGCACGCTGGATATTGCCGCCGATGTCGCAATAATTTGTAAAACCATTCACGCCGGAAGTGTTGTCCAGATCGGGGGAGGAGGCTTTTGGAGCTGTCTCCGGCCGGATGGCGACACTGACCTTATTCTGGCGTTCAATACGATTAATGGACCCGTTGGCGGAAAAAGTCAGCGGCGCCCAGTAAAAATTGGCGAGCGCTTCGTTCTTGGCGCCGTCATTCCAGAGATCGCTTCCGTAGAGAAAAATGACCTTTGCGCCCAGCTTGATCGTGGAAACAAAGGAAGGCTGGCCGCCGCCGGAATCGTCGCTGATTCTCACGCCGTCTGACCAGGGGCCCAAAGGGTTTGGAGCGGTTCGATACGACGTTCCCGTGCCGGAGCAGTATCCACAGTTTGGGTCGGAATAGAGAACGTAATATTTGCCGTTATGCTTCAAAAGCGCCGGCGCTTCCGTCTGGCCCGGAGTGACATTTTTCACATGCTGCCCGGTCCCGGATGTATAATCCGCATTCAGCTTTTCAATCGCGATAGAACCGCCTGTCCTCCAATCGGTGTAGGCAAGATACGCTGTCCCATCATCATCCACGAAAGTATCGTGATCTCCATTGTTCAAGCCCGCAACGGGGGCGCCATGATTGACCGCAAGTGTTGGCTCCGCCGTTTCTAAAAACGGGCCGACCGGGGTTCTGCTGGTGAAGACACGGTATCCGACACTGTTGTCGTAGACATTGATCCACAAGACGTATTGCTTAGTTTTTTTGTTATAAATCACATGAGGACGATAGCAGCCATAGGTGGCGCCGTTGCAGCGCGTCTGCCAAAGGGGTGTTCTGGCGTCGAACAAAAAACCCTTGTCTGTCCAGTTGACGAGATCGACAGACGTATAGACTTTAAACCCGCAAAAGGGCGCCGATTTATTTCCCCACTCATATCCACAATCGTAAGAAGTCCCATACAGATAGAAAATCCCATCAAAATAGGCGATTTTCCCATCATGTGCGTCAATTGCCGCGGCAACAGAGTCGAAGCGGGTCGTTTGAAGTCCACTGGCGTTAAAATTGATCAGCGTGGAAGAAGCTTTTCGGGCGCCTGCTGTCTTTTTTGTGCTGGCGGGTTTTGCAAGGACTCCAAGTGGAGCCAGAGCGCAAAGCGCGATACTTATTCCAACGGTTGTGTGACGTCGCATAATTAACATCTCTCTTGGGGTTCTTTAGAGTGGCCAGACGCGGGCGAATCGATCCCCGGCGATGATCTCGCCGTCGGGCACACTGATGAATTTCTGCATAAGATGATTGCCGGCGGCGACGAACCGTGTGTCGTCTCCCATGTAGTGCAGGGCGATCGCGCGTCGTGGGCGGCCGCTGGTGTTCGCGGACGAGCCGTGCCAGGTAAGAGCATGGTGGAAGTGGACATGGCCCTTCTTGACCGGACAGACGCGGACTTCCAGATCGTGGCCGTCGAACGTGGCGGGCATCTCGTCGAACGCTTTGATGGTGTGCAGGAAATCGATTTGGTTGCCCCAGAGGTGTGAGCCGGGGATCATGCTCATGCAGCCGTTGTCGAGGTCGACATCGTCCAGGGCGATCCACGCCGTCACCTGGGTCATGGGTGTGATGGACGGCCAGTAGGGCGCGTCCTGGTGCCACATGTTGACGCCGCCGGTGCTGGCGGGCTTGAACTGGATCTGGTCGTGCCAGAGACGCACTTCGGCGGCGCCGGTAAGCGCCGCGATGGTTTTGGCGATCTCCGGATGCCGCACGAGATTCGCGAACGGCGCGCTGGCGTCGGAGATGTTCACGATCTGCCAAACAGGCGCTTCGGGCTTGCCCATATTCGAGAGCATCACGGGCTGGGGAATGGTCTCGTCGTCCCGCGCGTCGATGACGCGGTGCATCTCCGCGCGCAGCTCCTCAACGCCGTCGTCATCCAGCACCTGTCCGCCCAGCACAAACCCATCCCGATGAAACTGTTCTTCTTGATCGCTGGTCAGCATATCCACACTCCTGTTCCTTTGAGAGGATACATTCATTCTAACGCATGGAGGTGGGGTCATCAATGGAAAATCGGCCAATCGGTTGTTACCGAACGGATTCGTCTTCGGGGGAGTGAGACCGGCCAAATAAGACGGCGGCGCGAAACTGGGTGGGCGTCAGCCCATCGACGCGCCGAAAGACCTTGCTGAAATAGAATCGGTCTTCGAAACCCGTCATCGCCGCGATCTGCTTGATCTGCAAACTGGGATCGGCCAGCAGCCGGCGCGCCTCGGCGATGCGTTTCCCCTGGATGTACTGATGCGGTGATCCGCCCGTGGCTTCCCGGAACAGGGTCATGAAACGGCTGCGGCCGACATTGGCGACCCGCGCCAGATCCTTCAGCGTCAGCGGATCCCCAAGGTTCTCGGCGATGTGCGCGAGCACCCGCGCCATGCGTTCGTGGCTGATGCGCGCGCCAGCTCCGGGCGTCTTGCGAGTTTCCGCGCCCGCGCCCCAGCGCAGCAATTGGGCCAGCACTCGCGCCAGCCGGCAGCTTGCCTCAAGGCCGCTCAGTGGATCTCCCTCATTGGCGCGCCACTCCGCGATTTCCCGCAGGGCCTGTTCGATCCAATGTCCCGGCGCGAGTGTGGTGAGAGGCGGCGCCTGCATTCCGCCCGGCCAGGCGATTTCGTAAGGTTCACGTCCCTCCGCCTGTTCGGAGGCGGGCGGGATGTCCGGGCAGAAGTCGAAGTGGACGGCGAAATGGGCGTACGGAGCGGCGTTCGGTGTTTGGAGCGCGTGCGGAGTAAATGGGGGAATGAAAATCAGTGTTCCCGCTTCAGCGCGGCGCGTTTGGCCTTCCATGTTGAACAGCACCGCGCCGCGCGTGACCAGTATGATCTCGAAGTCGTAAATGATCCGGTTGGGGATCGTCCATGTGACATTTTGGAAATGGGCGATGCGAATGACGGGATGGACTTGATCGAAGCGCAGGAGTATCCTGCGCTTCGGTTCGGTCATCCCATAAGCCACCGAGCCTTCGCTCGCGGAATTTGAATTGCAATGGCTAGACATTTCATCCCTTCGGCTATTGGGTCCCTCCCAAATCGAGGCTCTGCTCCTTGAGCACCGAAACCGGACCCAGCAAGCCCGCGTCGAGCGGCGGCGTATTTTTGGTGAGCATATCGAAGCGAAACGCATCGTGTGTTTTGGTGACGCGCTGTTCTTTGGGCTTGTTCAGATCGCCGATCACGCGGTTTGCCCAGAGATTGATCACGTCGACTTCCAGCACGTTGCCTTTGGCCCGCACGGCGCCGGTGATCTCCACGCGCCAGGGGAAGCACCATAGGATACCGAGTTTCTTGCCGTTGAGTCGCACGACGGCGACATTTCGAACATCTCCCAGGTCGAGAAACATTCTCTTTTTGTGATTTGGCGCTTCACTCAGATCGAATGTTTGATGATACGTGGCCTTGCCCGAATAGAATTTGATCCCCTCTTCGGGGCGGTGTGTCCAGCTGACCAGCTCGGGAAACGCGGCATGGGCGGGACCGGCCCAGGCGGGATCGAACCCGACGTTCCAAGGGGCGGCAAGATTTTGC
Source organism: Capsulimonas sp. (assembly GCA_025963815.1). Taxonomy (GTDB): domain Bacteria; phylum Armatimonadota; class Armatimonadia; order Armatimonadales; family Capsulimonadaceae; genus Capsulimonas. The sequence continues at coordinate 3,509 of JAOQAA010000055.1, read as the reverse complement.
AGTTTAACGAGCTTAGGGAAATTTCGTTCGGATTTCCCCAAAGAGTTCTTGGCGATTGGCTTGCGAAATACCACGAAATAAGAGCCGAAGCGGTCGAATTCCAATGGAAGCGTCGTGCGGCCGCCAGCCTGCCGAAAGGCGGTTGCCGGGCGGGTGATTCCGCTGACGGGGTCAAATATCTCGGGCTGCCTGCCGACGACGCGGAAGGTGAAGTCTCGTGTGGTTGGCTGGTTTGTGCGGTTGATGACGAAGTAGATCTCAGAATTACCAGCTGTACGATGGATGTAGTCGAGATCGTCCGGGCGCTCGGTCTGGCCGCTGAACGTGCAGTCGGGCTGGACGCCGTCGGCGAGAAGAATCTCGCGCGGCGTCTTGCCCCAGATGACGCGCCCCTTGCCGAAGCGGCGCTCGGTGCGGGTCTTGCCGTCCAGATCGCCCCAGAGTTCGGCGGCGATCTTCCGCACTTCGGTGTCACAGTTGGGATAGTTCTTGAGACCGGCGGCTTCTTCAGGCGGCGCGCCGACGATGGTTGCTCCGCCCAGAACCAGCTGCCGCAGCTTTTGGATGACTTCGACGGACATCGCCTTCGACGGCGTGGAAGACACGGCCAAGCTCTGATAACCGCCGACTCGCTGGGCGATTTCCGGCACGGGGGAAACGCAATTTTGCAGGACCAGCAGCCGGTAGTTCATGCCATCCGGCAGCACGATCCGGCCGTTTTTGACCGACATGCGCTTCAGCAGCACCTCGGCGTTGCTGTAGTCGCAATCGTAGCCGGAGCCAAGGTCGGGAACGACATATTTGGGGGGCGCCAGGGTTGGCGGCTCTTCGCCCAGGTAGAAGCAGACATCGGCCGCAAAATTGCCCCGCTGAAGCAGATAGGAGCACCGGGACAGGTAGCTGAAGAAGGCAGGCGACTGCTCCCACCACGTGCTGTTGGGATTCCAATGCTGGCCGGCGCAGAACTCATAGCCTGGCTTGCCGTCCGACGGCGGCTGACATGTCGCCTGATGCAGCATAATGCGATTGATTCCCTCACAAAACGCGTCATTGGCGTAGGGCTTCAGTTCGGCCGGGCCGAGCGACCAGTGGGTGCGATCGGGCTCCTGCTGGGTGAACGATTCGGCCTGCGCCTGGCGCAGGCCATACACATGTGCTGCCGAGGCGGTTTGTTTGAGATTGAGCCGCAGCCCTCGGTCTGAGTTGTAACCGCCTGAGGCGTTGTAATGGCCGTTGACCCAAAACTCGCCGGCGGGAAAATCACAGCGTCCGAGGTTCTTCAGCGCATCCTCGGGCGGAATGTTGTTCGGCCCTGCCGATTCACTGCCCATGATGACGCCGTTTTGATGGCATACGTCGGCGAAACGCCCGTAACAGTTATCCGCGACACAGTCTTGAATGGTTCGATCAAAGTCCGCGCGGAAGCGCCTGCTCACATCGTCGTTAATGATAGTCAGGCCCGTCCTCGGTTTGCAGTTCGCAATCACGGCGCCGTCCAAGGCGACATCCCAGGTTTGCGCGTTCCCGGGCCGCTGCTCCGCAGCCCAGGTGACGGTGTAAATGGCGCCCGGCGTCAATCCGGAGAGGGTCTGAGACATCTTCCCAGAACCCTGGACAAACGCCGCCTGACCGCCCTGCGGCGCATTGGGGTTGCCAAATCCGCTGCCGTTGGCGACGATTCCCGAGCCGTTTCCCGACGAGCCGCCAAAGGTCCAGCTTCCTCCGGTAGGGGCATATTGATAATTGCCGGCGCCGACACTGGGCGTCTCAAAGCCAAAATCTGATCCTGCGATCGACTTTCCGTTCGATTGGACCTGCACGCTGTCAATGAAGACGGTGTTGTCGCCGCCCGATCGGTTGGTTCCCACGAAGGATAGCGTTTGCGTTGGGGCCGTCGCCGTGAATGTGGCCTTGTAGTCCGTGAAATTGATGGCGCCCGGCAGCGTGGCCAGATAAGGCTTGAGATCGTAGCCGCGATACTTACGGAATTGGTTTGGGAAATCCTGAGTCCATGTCAGCTTGCCGCATTCCCAGCTATCGGACCAGAAGTAGTCAAGCCGGCCGCCGGCCTGGTGAACTGCTTTGAGGATCGGATCGCCAAGATGCTCGAAATGGCTGTCAAACGCGGCGGGGTTGAGGTAGTCGATCTCATAGCCGTCGCCCCCTTGGAATGTGTCCGCTTGGGGGATTGAGGGATACGCATGCCACTTGCTCCAGAACTCTCCCGTTAAGGTATATCCGGTTCGAAGAATTGTCCACTGTCCTGCGGGGACATCCCAGTTCAGTCGCCCGTCGGGTTGAAATTTGCCGGTCAAATCGATGATATCTTTGGGATCGATCGCGCCGCCGTTATGTGGGATGGCCTGCACGCAATAGTCGTGATAGTAGTCGCCCACGGTTTCTGGCTGGGGGAGTTTATCCGAGAACTTTTTCGGGCCTTCGACATTCAAATTGGCGAACACCACTTTTTTCATGGCGTTGTCGGGGGTGACCCAGGGGCCTTCCATCGTCCAGCCGCCGGCGGAAAGGTTGAAGCCGAATTCGATATTGAGTCGCTTGGCCTCTTTGACCGCATAGCGGAAGAGCGCCCACCATTCGGGACTCTGATACTTTACGCCGAGCAGAGGTTTGACGCCGGCGTATCCGCCGGTGCAGATCAGGTTGACGCCGCTGATCCCTTTCGCTTTGAACTGTTCGAGGTCGCGGGTGATGCCCGCCTTGTCCACACGATTGAAAAGCCACCACCAATACACACGTGGCTTGGCGTTATGGGGAGGCGCCGCGAAGCCCGTATTCAGGTTTTCTGAAGCCGCTTTGGCGTGAGTCTTCTCCGCCGCCAACACAGGAGAGGGAGCGATAAGAGACTGGAAAAGGGCGGCCAGAGTGAGCAGTTTTACCGCGCGAAAATAGACCGGCGCTTGATGGATGCTTTTCGGGCGATGAAGAGGGTGGTTCATTGGATTAGGGCCTGTGATGCACTTTGATACTCTCGATGAAATCGTTAGGATGAGGTTGGATTGAACATCGCGTCAGTCGTTGTCGACTGACGAATGACTCCCATGTGTCCGTCACAATAAAACGCATTCGCGAGGCCGTTTTCGGTGACCGTTTGAGTAGCCGTGTTTATCGTATAAGACGAATCGATGTGACGATAATCTATCGATGGTATCCCGTTCATTTGGCTGGGGTTATCAATACTTATTGCCGCAACTTTCTCAGGCTGATCACCATTCGCACGGAGGCTAATATATCCTGCGTCCGCCAGCGCTATTGTGTGCGCCGGCGCCGTAATCTGAGAATCGGTAACGGGTGGTCCAATTCCCCCAGCACTGCCAACCTCGTTATCGAAGTAATTGGTCGGAGCCGTTTGGTCGGCTGGATTGTTGTATTGAGAACCGAGCCATCCGCCATTATATCCATAACCTTTTCCACTGCCGCCAAAGCTTAGCTTTCCAGTAAAGGAAGAACATACGTCGACTCGTACACTCTTGAGATAGGGCTGAACGAGG
>JAOQAA010000428.1 GCA_025963815.1 Capsulimonas sp. | reverse complement strand
TGTATAATAAGAAGAATGCAGCGGTTGCGCGTCAGGATCTCGTGACGGCGGTTTCGGTTTACGCCAATGAATTCAGCAGCGTCGATCAAGACGGGGTGATTTCTCCCACGACACGGGATGACAAACTTCGGCTGTACAACAAAATGGTGCACACCGACCAGCCGGGCGTGCGAAAGTCCACCGTCAAGGAGCGCGACACCGTTGTGTCGGCGAAGCCGATCGCCGGCGGTATCGTGGTCGTGGAAAAAGGCGACTACACCTTTACGATGTTTGGAGAGAACAGCAAGGTTCTCAAACAGCATGTCGTGGGGACGTTCCGTGAGTTTTGGGCGAAAAAGGGCGATACGTACCTGCTGACGCAGTCACGAATATTAAGTATCCATAAGTCGGCGTTTTTGGACGGTGAGCCTGTGAAAGCGCCGCCGGAGCCGACGCCGTAGCAGTCAAGCAGCGAAGGGGATGGCATGAAGCGTTTCGCGATCTTGTTCGCAATGATTCTTCCGATCGCGGCCGCCGGGATCGTTCTCATGCGTTATACGCGCGCACATCCCATGCTGGAGCACGACAGAGCGGCGCAGCAGAAGGCGGCTATGGAGCGCTGGACGATCCCAAATGCGCTGGTGGTTCCTCAAGACACGACGCTGAACAGCCCTCCCGGATGGCGCGAACTGGAAACCAGCGAGTCTCTCGACGCCGTCTGGTCGTTTTACGCACATCGAGCCACGCCGGAGATGTCTCCCGCGCACACCACAGTTCCCACGACGCGGCCTCTCAACGGAACCTTTATCACGACCGGCCAAAATGGGGCGCGGAGCGTGATTGTCTGCCGCCAGAGTAGATTCTGGAGCGCGGACTTCTTTCTTCATACGCGGCAGGAAGAGGTTGCGGCCTCCATCTCCCAGTCCGCACATGGGGAGAAGACACGGATATTGATCCGCACCCGCAACTCACAGCGCTAATTTTTGGCCAGATCCCGCACCCAGATATTTCGGAAGCTGATCGGCGCGCTCGGGTCGCCGTGCGCCTGCAATTTGATCGGCGACGGGCCGTGCGCCTGATACGACGGCGCGCCGATGAAAGTCGTCTCCCCCTTCAGCTCAAAATTGTTCTGAATTAAGACGCCATTTTGCAGGACGGTGACACGGGCCGGCGACTGCAGCGCGCCGCCCGGCGCGAAGCGCGGAGCGCTCCAGGCCACATCGTAGCTCTGCCATTCGCCCGGCTTGCGGCACGCGTTCACCAGCGGCGCGGCCTGCTTGTAGATGCTGCCGGCCTGACCGTTCACATAGGTCTTATTGACGAAGCTGTCCAGCACTTGCAGCTCGTAGCCAGCGTCGCCCGCCCCGGTGGAGGCGAGAAACACGCCGCTGTTGCCCCGGTACTGCCCCTCGCCCGTGATCCCCGCCGGGATCTTCCACTCGATGTGCAGCTGGTAATCCGTAAAGCTGCGCTTTGTCTGGATGTTGCCCGCGTCCTTTTTAACCGTGAGAATCCCATTGGCTACTGTCCAGCCGGCGGGCTTCGCCGTGTCGTTCGCAGTCACCCACTCGTCTAAATTTTTCCCGTCAAATACGACAATAGCATCCGAAGGCGGCGCGACGGCGACGGCCGCGCCGGGCGTCACCACGGAAGGAACAGGCGTCCAGACTTCCGTGTCCTCAGGCTTGTTCTGCGCCAACGCGGCGGCCGACAGGGCGATGGCCGCAGAGGCGGCGAGGAGAAAAAGGGATCGATATCGCATAAGGCTCCTAATCTGAATCGGTCTTGCTTTGCACCCGCACAACGAGCAGACAAACATCGTCGCGTATGCCGGCGGCGGTGGCGAACATCTCCGTCCCGGCGATCAGCCGGGACGCCACGGACGATGCCGTTTGCACTTCCGACGTTGGTTCGCGGAGAAGGTTGGCGATGCCTTCGACGCCCAGCATATTGCTGCGCTCCAAGCCCGCCTCCGTCAAACCGTCGGTGAACAGGCAGAGCACATCCTCCGGCTCCAGCAAAACGCAGCGCTGCTGAAACACGGAGCCGGCAAAGGCGCCCAGAACCGGTCCCGTGGGCATCAGGCTTTCCACGCCGCCCGTGTCGGCGCGCAGAAGCAGGCCGGGCTCCTGACCGCAGGACACATAAGTCACCGCGAAGTGTTGCGGATCGTAAACGCCGACGAAGAGCGTGGCGAACCCAGTCAAAAGCGCGTTGCCGGCCAGCATGTCATTCAGCTTCACGATAGCGGAAGCGGGTTCCTCGCCAATATATAACAGCGCGCGCAGCATATGGCGCACTGTGGCCGTCTGAGCTGCGGCGTCCAGCCCCTTGCCAGCCAGGTCGCCGACGACGAGGGCGTATCGGCCGCTGTCCAGCGGGAAGACATCGAAGAAGTCGCCGCCGACCCCGGCTTCCTCCAGCGCAGGCTGATAATAGTACGCCAGATCCAGTCCGGGAACCGGGCCATGCAGCGCCGGACGCAGCGCATCCTGCAGCCGCTCGGCGATGTTGCGCTCCCGCTCTGAGCGCGCCTGGATCACGGCGTTCAGCGTTTGAAGCTCTTGATGCTGCGCTTGCAGCACCCTGCGCGCTTCCTCCAGCGCGAAGTTGGCCGCACGCTGCCCCTCGGTCGCTTCCTCCGCCGCTCTGCGCGCCAGGATCAGCTCTTCCTCAAACCGGCGGCGCTGGCGCATCGGCACGAGAACGCCGGAGTAGACGACAACGCCGCTCTTCTCCGAGCGCAGCGCGTTGAGAAGAACGGGAATGTCTTCACCGTTCTTTGTGAGCAGGGAAAGCGAGATCTCATCCAGACGCCCCTGCATGCGCAGCAGAGGATAGAGGTGCGTCTGATAGAAAACACGCCCGCCCGGAGAAAGAAGGGAATCGAGGCGCCGCCCTCGCAACTCGTCCCCCGCGTATCCCAACAGACTAAGCAGGGTGGCGTTGGCGAATTCGATCAAGCTTTCACTGGAGAATGTGAGAAACGCGCAGGGCGCATCGTTCAGGAGATCGTTCATTCCGGATTCCAGACGATCTTTTTCGTCGAGGCTCACAGGAGATTACGTGCAATAAGATAATCCTGAATGACGCCAATCGTTTCTTCGGGATGGCTCAGATGCGGACAGTGGCCGGTCGCCTCAATCACACGAAGCGAGCTGCCGGCCAAATGGCGGAATAAGTACTCACCCACGTCGATCGGCGCGATCGCGTCCTCGGAGCATTGGATGATCAGCGACGGCGTTTGGATATTGGGAAGGTCGGCGCGGTTGTCGGAAAAGAACGTCACTTCCGCGAACTGGCGCGCCGTCTTCGGATCGGTCGAACAGAAGCTGTCCTCCAGCTCCTGCGCCAGCTCCGGGCGATCCGCGTTCTTCATCACGACCGGAGCGAGAAAGCTCGCCCAGCCCAGATAGTTCTGCTCCATCATGTCCAGCAAACCCTCGATCTCCGCCCGCTCGAAGCCCCCGACATAATCGGGCGGATCGTTGATGTAGCGCGGGGAGGGACAGACAAGAATCAGATCCGAAAAAAGCCCCGGCTCCTGGATGGACGCCAGAGCGCCGATCATGCCGCTGACCGAGTGGCCGACGAAAATCGCGTCCTTGAGATCCAGAGCGGCGCAGATATCCCGCACATCCTGCGCGTAGCCCGAAAGAGAGCCGTACCGCTCGGGGCTGTAAGCGCGACGGTCGGATTTTCCCGCGCCGACATAGTCGAACAGCACGATCCGAAAACTTTTGTCGAAGGCGCCGGTCACCAGTCGCCACATGTTCTGGTCGCAGCCAAACCCATGCGCGAAGACAATCGTCCGCGCCCCCTCGCCAAAGACGCGGACATTGTTCCGAGCCAAGATGTTTTCAGTCACAACGTTCTCCCTGAAAGCCGGCCGACTGTGTACGCGCTAAGCAACCCGATTATTGTACCCTCTGGCAAAGAAACTTCTCAAATATGCCCTATACGCCGAAGGCAAACAGAAATATTGGTAACAAATGTATCGTAGTATTGTCTTTTCCGTTACCCGGACTTCGCGATCGGCTCAATATCAGGTGAAGAAATTATGAATGCCAATCGAAGCAGCACGGTGCTTTTCGCGCTTTTGCTGTCTCTGTGCGCACACCCCGGGCGCGCGCAAGACTCAGCCGTCCCGTCTCCAATTTTTCTGGGAACGTCTCTGCCACAGCCGCCACAGCAGAGCAGCGCCTGGGCCGCCCCGGCGGATCTTCCGGAGCCGCTAATCTCCGCGACGCGCACACTCTTTGAACAAGGCCTCGCCGATCCGCGCGGCGGCGAATACCGAGAAATCTCAGTCGCCGTGGGCAACCCATGGTCGGGCGACGCGGGCGTGATAAAAACACATGGGTGGGTTCTGCCCTCGGCCGATGGCGCCCAGAAATTCTCTGTCTGCTGGAATGGGCTGACCTATCCAACGGTCTCCGTGGGAAAGAAGGCCGATCTCCGTAAAGATATTCTCGCGGTGATCAGCACGGAGGAAGCCGCGCAAACGCGGCAGCGGGAGCAGTCGCCCAAGACGCCATACGTGCACTGGACGCGCAATGCAAGCTCCGACGCACAGACGATCACAACGGCCACATTCACGCCGATCAAGGCCTGCCTTCTTCTTCGCCTCGGAGAAGCGGACCTTGCTAGGCGATACTGGAACGCATGGGACGCAGGCGTGGGAGGCAATGTCGTTTATGGGCTGCCGGAAAAGGCCGATCCTTACTTGATGCTTGCATCGGACTGGTCCTGGTCCCTCTTCGACCGCGCTTTGACGGCGCACATGCGCGGCGACGACGAGCTATCCACGATCAGCGCGCGACTGCTCACGGCGGCCGCGCCGCAGATCGAATCCGAAGCCGCCCGGCGCGGCTATGTGCTGACGGATACGAGCAGTTATTTTCCTCCCGTAAAATCCGCTTATCTCCTCTTTTTGGAGCCGCTGCCCAGGCTCCTCGCCGACGGCGAACGGCGGCTTCGCGAGGGGAAGCGCGCGCCGTCGCTGGATGACATCAAGAAGATCCCGAATAAGAAGTCGCGGATCGCGGCGCTCATTGAGAATTTGGATCAGATCACGGCGCGCCAATGGGGCCAGCCAGGCGGCGTCAGCCTGAGCGGGGACCTGATCGGCCGAGCGCTGGTCGCCGAAGGCGATGACGCCGTGCAGCCGCTGATCGACACGCTTGCCGGCGACAAAAGGCTTACCCGCTCGGTGGGATTCGGACGCGATTTCCATCGCAGCCGCTACACGCTCAGCGTCGCCGCCGCCGCTTACGAAGTCATTACGGATATCCTGCAAACCACCGAGTTCGGCCCTCTGCCGGCCGGCGACACGGCGGCGAGCCGAGCCACCGCCGTTCAGGCGTATTGGGACAAGTATCACGCCCTGTCGCTCCCGCAGCGCTGGCGGCGGACTCTCGCCGACGACAGCGCCGCCCCCAGCCAGTGGCTTCAGGCGACGAAAAATATCATCACGCCCTGCGATGTGATCACGCGCGGAGGCTGGGTCGAGACATCGCAGCGACGGCACAATCTGCCGCCTCCCGCGTCGGGAGAAGCGCTTCGATCCGAGACGGCGCCTTCCATCTCCAATCTGATGGCGCGACGCGTCCACGACATGATCCAGACACAGGAGCCGAACTCGTCACAGCAGTTCTACGACGTGCAAAACGCGGACCAGATGGCGCTGTATTTCTCGGCCTGGGATGCGAAGGCGGCGACGCCCTCTCTGAAAGATCAGTTTGCGGCGACACGGGCAAGCAGCGATCGTTGGCGCGAATCGATCTCAATTTACCAGAACAGCCAAACACTGGCGCAGATCACGATGGCCCGCGTGCGCGGCGGCGACACGGACGCTCTTGCGGATTATGGAGCCTGGATTAAATCGGCTACTCTCAAAGATCTCTCGCCGTTCGATAACAGCCCCATTTTAGAGCCGCTCTGGCGCTGCCCGCACGATCCCGCCATGATCGACGCCGCAGCGTATCTGTTCCAAGATCCCAAGTCGCTCTGGGTTCCCCTGCTGCAAAAGCGCGAGGGATTTGGCGGCGATGTTTTCGAGAACCTTCTGGAAAGCCCGCTGCTCGGGGTCGCTCCATTTCGAGACGTCGTTCTGGGGATGCTTGCCGACAAGAGCGACGCCGGTAAGGTGGGCGCAGGCGGGCCGCGCCCGATGAACACGCTCTACGTCCGCAGCCCCGACTGGCCCGGTAAGGCGACACAAATCACGATCCGAAGGTGCGATATGACGGCGTGGCGCCTTTCCCACGTCAGCGGCATGCCGGATTTCCAATATGAATGGCCCGAGTCGAAGCGCGACGCGGCGA
>JAOQAA010000035.1 GCA_025963815.1 Capsulimonas sp. | reverse complement strand
TCTAACCCCAATCCAACTCCCGTCTCGAACATTGCCAATCCTCCACGATTAGGATCGCATATTCAACGGCTTTTTTGTATACACCAAAAAGATGTGATACAAGCTTAGCCGTTGCGGGAGGGGTGGCCGAAGGCCGGGGTGGGTGTAACCCGGGAGGAGCCGCCCGGAGCGCCGGGGTGGGTCAGGCCGGCCGTTTCCGCACCGCATATACTGTGCCCAGCACGATGATTGCGCCCATACCGACCCAGAAGGCCACATCCGGCAGCGCCAATCCCCAATGCTGGTGATAAACGGTTTCGCCGAAGACGTCGATGGCCTCGGACATCAGGCGGACGCCGGCCCAGCCGACCAGCGCGTAGGCGGCGTGGTCGAGGGCGGGGTAGCGCTCCAGCAGCTTGAGGAAAAAGCCCGAGACGAAACGCAGGGCGATGATGCCGAGGCCGACGCCAGTGTAGATGACCCAGATGTTATCCGTCATCGCGACGGCGACCAGAATGGAATCGATCGCGAAGGCGGCGTCCGTCAGGGCAAGCGCGATGACGATATTACGAAACGCCGCCTTGCCCATCTCTACCGTCGTGGGTTCCTGCGGCAGTTCGGACGTCTCGTGTTTCCTGGCTTTCAGGAAGTGCGCGGCGCAAAGATACAGTAGGTAAAGCGCGCCGGCGCCGCGCAGATACCACAGGTGAATAATCGTCTTGGCGACCAGCAGGCCCGCCGCGCGCATGACGAAGGACAACGCGACGCCGATGGTGAGGGCGCGTGACTGCGCCTTTTTGTCCGTCAGCCGCTTGGCGATAATCGCCAGCACCAGCGCGTTGTCCGCCGAGAGCAGCGCTTCCAGCAGCACCAGCATCCCAATCGTCGCCAAAATTTCAAGTGTCAAATTCTTCGCCTTTCGAAACTTACAGTTACCGTGCGGGTGGGGCGCAGACATCCTCTCGGACTTCGTCCGATCCCTCCCTGGTTACATCCACCCCGGCCTTCGTCCGACCCTTCCCTGGTTACACCTACCCCGTCGCTTCGCGCCACCCCTCCCGCAGCGGGAAGGGTTTGTAAGAATCCCTCTTACGAATGCCGTCTACGTTATTCTCTGGACTCCCTTCCCGTTGCGGGAGGGGTGGCCGAAGGCCGGGGTGGGTAGTACGTGGGGCGTCGCACAAAAAAAGACCTTCGGTCGGACATTCACGATAGACGTGAACGCGCGACCGAAGGTCTCGCTGTTTCATCGATGGCCCGGGAGCTTACGCTCCGTCTTGACGACCCATCAATCCACAATTGTTTGGGATGGCTACTCCCCTTCGCGTCGATTCTACCCGAAGAACGCCGATTCCAACCGATTTCTGCGGGATTGTTTTGTCCGGCGCCACTTGAGAATTGCGCGAGGGGCGGAGAAATCGGGTATTATCAATACGAATATATATTGACGACGCGTCTGCTAGGGGAGCCGCCCTTGCGCAATTTTGCGCGGGCTGCTGAGAGGGCCACATGGCCGACCCTATCAACCTGATCCGGTTCGTACCGGCGTAGGGAAGTGGACCGCCTCGGCCGGCGCGCCCGGCCCTGCGGAAATTACGCCACCTTCCTTTGCGGAAGGTGGCTTTTGTTTTGCCACGCTTTTTTGACGCGTTCTGAAAAAGGACACAAATTATGAAACTCCATTCCATGAATCGTCGAGGCTTTACGCTGATAGAGCTCCTCGTCGTGATAGCCATCATAGCGATTCTCGCCGCGATCCTATTCCCCGTCTTCGCCCAGGCGCGGGAAAAGGCGCGCGAAGTTACCTGCGCCTCCAACATGCGCCAGATCGGTCTCTGCGTACGCATGTATGTTCAGGACAACGATGAGACGATGCCGATTTTCTACGCATACAATACTGTACCGCCGTCGGGCGTGGACGGTCACAAGGGCGTTGAACTAGAGCTGCTGCCGTACTCGAAGAACAAAGACATCTTCAAGTGCTCCGATGATGTCGGCTCGCCCTATATGACTGCAAGCACCGCGGCGGACGGCGGCTGCTCAGATTATCCCGGAAAAAATCAATCCTACCACGCTTGCTACGGTACATCGTATCGGTTTACATCGGACGTCTATTCGATCGTGGCCGGCGAGTCTTCGGAGAACAACGACACGACCAATTCGAAGTTCGCCGTCACCAAGTTGATTACAGACTCCATGTTCGATGTCCCTGCGCAGACTCGGATCATGCGCGACGAGATGTTCCCCTGGTTCTCCGACCAAAGCGATCCGAGCGGAGCGCTTTATGGGTATGCGGGCGCATCCCCCAGTTATTTCGCGCAGTGGCATCCACGCGGTGGATCAATGGTCTTTGCGGACGGACATGCGAAGTTCATTGCCTCGCAGACGGCGTTCAACGCAACTGCCGTTACGCTGGACGGCAAAACGTTCAACGATGATTGTGGGAACGGGCCGCACTGCTGGTCCAAGCATGACTAAAGACAACGCTACTATTCTCGCCAACGGCCCGTTTGTCGATGACGGCCGCCTTCGCGCACGGGTGGCGCAGGGCGGCTCGTTGATTGGGGTGGATGGCGGCGCCGTGCGGCTGCTGGCTTTGGGGCTGGCGCCGCAGTGGGTGACCGGGGATGGCGACTCGGTGACGCCGGAGCAGCGGGTGGCGCTGGAGGCGGCGGGGGCGCAGTTTGTCGAGACGCTGGATCAATACCGGGTGGATCTGGATAAGGCGCTGAGTTTTGCGGTGGATGAGTTGGGTGCGCGGGATGTGGCGGTCTTTGGGGCGAGCGAGGGGCGGCTGGACCATACGGCGGCGGCGATGATCGCGGTTCTTACGCATGGGCGGCGGGCGGCGATCCAGATGGTGGATGCGCATGGGACCGCGCAGCCGGTTTATGGGCAATTGACGCTGTCAGGGAGCGATCTCTGCGGGCGGATGGTCTCACTGATCGCGATGGGGACGGTCGAGGATGTTTGGTTCGAAGGCGTCCGCTGGCCTTTGATGGGGGAGACGATCGGCGTGGGCGGGCGGGATGCGACGTCGAATGAGATCGTCGCGGAGACAATCCGCGTGCGGGCTGGAGAGGGCGACTTGTTGATTTATCTCCACCATCGGCCCGAGAGTGCTGCCGAATGAGCAATCCCGTGCATTTCGCGCCGCTGGACTACGCGCTGATCGCGGTCTACTTTGCCTTTCTGGTCGTCATTGGGGTGTTCACGGCGCGACGGAAGGTGGCGGGCGCGCAGAGCGAGGATTTCATGCTCGCCGGCCGCAGTCTGACCCTGCCGGCGTTTGTCGCCTCGCTGGTCGCCACCTGGTATGGCGGCATCTTAGGGGTGGGGCAGTTCGCCTATGAATCCGGCGTCGCGACATGGACCGTGTTTGGGCTGCCGTATTACCTTTTCGCCATCGTCTATGCGCTGTTTCTCGCGGGTAAGGTGCGCGGGGTAGCGCGGCTGACGATCCCCGATACGCTTCAGGCGGCGCACAGCCGCCCGGTTGCCCTGCTCGGCTCGCTGTTTCTGTTCTGCCTGGTGACACCCGCGCCCTACACGCTGATGCTCGGGACGATGCTCCACGATATGTTCGGCTGGCCGCTGCTGCTGGCGCTCGTTCTGGGGACCGTGCTCTCCGTCGCGTTTGTCGTCACCGGCGGGTTTAACACGGACGTTCGCACCAACATCTTCCAATTTTTTCTGATGTTCACGGCGTTTGCCATGATTCTCGGCTTTGCGATTATGAAGCATGGGAGTATCGGCGCGATGTTCGCGCACTTGCCGCACGACCTGCAAAAGCCGAGCGGGGGACTGGCGTGGCCGCTGATCGTCGTCTGGTACTTCATCGCAATGTGGACGCTGGTCGATCCGGGCTTCCACCAGCGCTGCTCGGCGGCGTCCAGCCCGCGCATCGCGCGTAACGGGATCTTGATCTCCGTGCTCTGCTGGGCGCTGTTCGATTTCATGACCATCACCACCGGCCTCTACGCCCGTGTACTGCTGCCGAATTTGACGCCGACGGTGGAGGCCTATCCCGCGCTCTCCCAGCTTCTCCTGCCTGCCGGCGCGAAGGGCTACTTCTGGGTGGGCATGCTGGCGACTGTCATGAGCACGGTGATCTCCTATACGCTGATCGCCGCGATCACCGTGGGGCGCGATCTCGTCTGGCGCTTCTCGCCCCGGCACGCCGAGGGGCGGGATGTCTTCTGGACACGGATCGGCGTCGTCCTTTCCTCCGCGATCGCGATCTTCGCCGCTTACAAACTTCCCTCCGTGGTCGGTCTCTGGTACGCCATCGGCACGGCGTTCATTCCCGGCCTGCTCCTGCCCCTGCTCACTGCCTACAGTCCGCGCGTCCGCGTGGCGCCGGTCTATACGTTTGTCGCCATGCTGCTGGGGACCGGCCTGACCCTTGTCTGGATGGTCTTTGGATACCGGGCGGGCGGCTTGGATGAAGAGCACTATCCCAGGCACATTGAACCGATCTACGTCGGATTGGCTGCGTCGGTTTTGGTGTGGGCAGTGGGATACGCGGCGAGGCGGCCAGTTCTTGTGACACGATGACTTGATAAGTATGCAATAATAGATTTTACACAACGGTAAGATCGCCTATTGCAGCACGGGGATAGCCATCTTTGATCGCAGAAGGTTTCCAATCCGCATTCTACCAAACGGGCGGCACGCTTTCCGCAAGCGCCCCTTCGTACGTTCTGCGTAACGCCGACCGGCAGCTATTTGAGGCGCTGAGCGCCGGAGAATATTGCTCCGTCCTCTCGTCGCGTCAGGTTGGGAAATCGTCTGTTATGGTTCGCGCGGCGGAGCGCCTGCGCGAATCGGGAGCATCGACCGTTATTCTCGACCTCGGCGGCATGGGGACCAGTTCGCCCACCGCCGAACAGTGGTATTATGGCCTGCTGAATGAAATCGGTTCGCAGCTTGGCCGGCGCGTGGAAGTGCGCGACGCCTGGCGGGCCAGCAGTGATCTGGGACCGCTTCAGCGATGGACCGACGTACTCCAGCGAACGATTCTCGCGCAGCTTGACAGGCCGCTCGTCATCTTTATCGATGAGATCGACTCCGTTCGCAGTCTCAGCTTTAACGGCGATGAATTCTTAGTCGCCATTCGCGAATGCTTCAACCGCCGCGCGTTTGATCCCCAATACAATCACCTGACATTCTGTCTCATCGGCAGCGCAACACCCGCCGACTTAATCCGCGATCCCAATTCCACCCCCTTTAATATCGGGTGCAGCATCGATCTGACCGATTTTACGTTCGACGAAGCGCTGCCCCTGGCGGATGGCCTCACCGCCAACGGTCGCGATGGCCATACGCTCCTGAAGCGTGTCTTGTACTGGACCAATGGACATCCCTATCTCACCCAAACGCTTTGCGATGCGGCGGCATCAGCCGCTGCCATTGATGACCAGGATGTGGATAAGCTTTGTAAAGAACTCTTTTTACGCCAGCACAGCTTGGAGAATAAGACTGATACGAACCTGCACAATGTCAGCAACCGACTTCTCCATTACGATAGGGAACGTGAAACAAAAGTAGACCTCACTGCGGTTCTCAACCTCTACCAACGAGTTCTTAAGCCTCATGGCGTAGTTCCACATAACTCAACGGATCGGCTTGTGAGCCGATTGGAGCTGTCCGGCATCGTGACCGTGAAGAATGGTAATCTGCGAGTGCGGAATCGCATCTACTCACAAGTTTTTGACCGACAATGGGCGC
>JAOQAA010000024.1 GCA_025963815.1 Capsulimonas sp. | reverse complement strand
AACCTCTACTCGCGCAACTTCGCCGCGCTGAAATCCTACTCTATGACCACGTATGGGATCGACGTCATCTGGGTTCCGGAGACGATGGGATGGGACGGGAACGCGCGCCACACCGACGACAGCTCCTTCACCAAGGACATTTACTCCACTGGAACGGAAGCGGCGGAGAATATGTACCTGCGCTTCCGATACTCCAACGATTCGGCGTATCTCAGCAGTACGGCTTACCCGTTTATGAAAGAAGTCGCTAAGTTCTATGCCAGCAAGCTGTCTTATAACAGCAGCGCCGGCAAGTATTTCATGGCGGTTTCGAATGCGCACGAGACATATTGGGATGTGAAGAACGCCATTACGGACTTGGCCGCAGTGCGCAGCCTGTTTCCGCACGTCATTCAAGTGAGCCAGCAGCTGGGGCTGGATAGTACACTGCGCACGCAGTGGCAGAATATTCTGAACAATCTCTCGGTGTATCCAGTCACAACCGACGGATCAGCTTACCTGCCGAACGATCCCCCCGCTGTGTCTCCCAGCAACTTCGAGAACATTACCAGCGAGCTGCTATGGCCATACGGCGTCACCGGAATTGGCGCGACGGATTACGCCAAGGCGCTGAACGGCTGGAACAATCGCCCGAACCAGTACAATTCGGTCTGGGCGCCTGACGCGATTCAGGCGGCGCGTCTTGGACTGGGCGATGACGCATACCAGGGCGCTAAGGCGATGCTGGAGATTTATCAGACCAACCCCAATGGCCGGACCAACGACACTAACGGCGAGTTCGAATATCTGGGAGTACACCTCTCCGCAATCAACGAATCGCTGCTGCAAAGCTACAACGACAAGATCCGCGTCTTCCCGGCGGCGCCCAGCGATACCTCGTTCAATGGGAAGTTCACGCTGCTCGCCAAGGGTGGATTTTTGGTCAGCTCGGAGCGCGAGGGTGGGGAGATCAAATACATCGCCCTCAAGAGCTTGTATGGCAATGGCGCGACGATCGAAAATCCGTGGGGAACGCAGCAAGCGCAAATTCGGCGTGTTTCCGACAACGCAATTCTCCTAACGACATCGGCGGCGGAGTTCAATCTCGCCACAGCGGCGAACGCTATTTATGTTATTGAACGGACTGCGAAGCTTCTGAGCAGCTACACGCACGTGCAATTGACCGGGACTGCGAACAGCGACGCCAAGGTTTTGGAGCAAACGTCGTCCACTCTGGGCGCCTTCGCGGGGGCCGCGCCCGACTTTGGTAAGTATGAGGCGGAGAGGGCGACGCTGGCCACGGCGTCGATTTCCTCAGATTTTGCGGCTTCAAATGGCCATGAAGTGACGGGCCTCTCGCCAGGCGCATCTGTGTCATTCTCCAATGTCAAAGCCGGATCGCTGCTGGACGTTCGTTACTGCACCGCCAATAATCCCGGCAAGCTTAGTCTTTACGTCAATGGCGCGCTCAATCAAAGCGTCACGCTGCCCAGCACGAACAGCTGGTCCCGGACATACGCCACTGTGACGGTTGGCGCCGCCATTCCGCAGGGCGCGGCTGTCAAACTGCAAGTGAACGCCGGAGACGCCGGGGCGAATTTGGACTATATTCAAGTTCGGGGCGCCTCCACGAGTTCGCCCTATGGAGGGACGCCATGGGCGATCCCAGGCGTCATTCAGTCTGAGAACTTCGATCTGGGCGGCGAGGGCGTGGGTTACCATGACGGCGAGGCCGCGAATAACGGCGGCCAGTACCGAACGTCTGAGGGCGTCGATATCGAAACCGCTTCGGACACCGGAGGCAGCTATGATGTCGGCTTCACCAGCGGCGGGGAATGGATGAAGTACACGGTGAATGTCGCCACTGCCGGCGTCCACATCGTATCGTTCCGCGTCGCCGCTCCGTCGGCGGGAGGAAGTTTCCATCTGCAAACACCTTCGGGAACGAACTTGACGGGATCGGTCGCGGTTCCTTCAACGGGCGGCTGGCAGACCTGGACGACCATCACGGCAAATGTGACGCTTCCCGCCGGCGTGCAGACACTGATGCTCTACGAAGACGGCGGCGGTTACAATCTCAACTTTATGAGCGTCAATTGAGCCACCATTGATCTATTCTCTGTTTGTTGACTGTTCCTCGCGGAAGAGGAGGTAAAATGAAAGCATACTGGTTCGCAATAGTCGCCCATGAACGCAAAGCCATATCCATATCCGATCTCACTCTCCCTCGTCGGTATCGACGCCGCCCATGACATGGGATATACGGTTGACCGCCGCACGGGGAGTGACGAGTATCTTTTTGAGTTTTTCGACAGCCCAATCACGCTGCTGGACAGCCAAGACCGCCGTCAGTATTCTGGCGGAGTGTTTATCCTCTATGCGCCGGGGCAGCGTCAGTATTTCCGGGCGGACGGGCCGCTGACGCATACCTGGCTCCAGCTTTCCGGCGCGGGCGTCGCGGAGTGTATTGAGCGCTATCGGATCCCCGTCAATCAGGCGGTCGAGACCCCGCATCCTGATTTCCTCGCGTCGCTGCTGCGCGAAGCGCTCCAGCATCAAGCGCGCAAGCATCGGCATTGGGAAGACTCGGTGACGGAAGTTTGCCGCGCTATCTTCCGACGTCTCTCCCGTGCGCTTTTTCAGACCGACTTGGTGGAGATTTCCCCTTACCAGCGGCATATGCTGGCGACGATGCAGGGCGTGCGCGCCCATGTCTACAAAGACTTGCAGCGGCGCTGGACGGTGGAGGACATGGCGGCCGTTGCGAGCATGAGCCCCCAGCGCTTCGCTGTGGCGTACCGGTCGTGTTTCGGCGCCGGCCCGATCGACGACCTCATCGACGTACGCCTGCGCCACACCGAGATGCTGCTGCGTCATCTGCCCATCACCGTGGTTGAGGCCGCGCAGCATTTCGGCTTCAACACAGGATCGAATTTCCACGTCTTGTTTCGCGAGCGCATGGGGCGTTCTCCGCGAAAATCCGCCCAGGCTCGCGCCTTTCCCGCGATCTCCGGCTCAAGCGAGGACCTTTGGGAGAACACCAGGGCGGCTAAGAAGGTGGATCTTCTCTATATCCGTCCCGCCGGTCACTGGAGTTTCGATCAAGACGGACCCGCCGTGGAGGACGATCTTGGCAAGCACTCTCCGGCGGCTCTGTTTCATGGTGTGACCAAGGAAAAAGGCCGTCTGGGCGGCGGCGCTCTGTACTTTGATGGAACCGGGCACGCCGTGATCGCGGAAACCGTCATTGACACTTCGGGCAGTTATACCGTGTCCGCATGGCTGCGCCATGACAAACAAGGGCGTATGACGGCGATCAGCATCGGCAATCTTCACCACGGCGCGTTCTATCTCCAGTACATCTCGCAGGAAGGCGGCTTTAAATTCGCCGTCACGGTTTCGGAACGCGATCCGCTGGCAATCTTTGTCGCGAGCTCCGCGCCCAGTCATGATGGCGAATGGCGCCATGTCACCGGGGTTCACGACGCTGAGAACTGCGAGATCCGGCTCTATATCGACGGCGTTTTGGACGGACGAACTCCCTATCACACGCCCTGGCGCGCGGACCGCGCGACCTATTTAGGCGGCTGCGAAGTCATGGACACCATTCGGGACCGCTGGACCGGCGCCATGGACGACCTCAGGGTTTATGACCGCGTGCTGTCCACCTCTGAGATCGAAACGCTCTATCACGGGGGCGATGAGGAATTGTCGCGAGATCGGCGGGAGGAGTAATCCATGCGAATTGTGGAGGCTCCAGGGACGATTGAAGTGCTGGAGATGGCGATCGACGCCATCCACGCCCGCGGCTTCGAGATGGACCCGTACAACGAAACCCCTTACTTTACGTTCTCGTATTATAACTGCCCTATCGTGCTCAGCGATTCGAGTGGCGTGCGTGAATGGCCCGCCGGCGTGAGCCTGGTGCATGCGCCCGACGACCGGCGGCTTGTGCGCGCGGAAAGCGCCGATCTTCTCAATACCTGGTTTCACTTCGACGGTTCGGGCGTGGCGGCGTGTTTGTCCGAGTACGAAATCCCGATCAACACGGTGATGGACCTGGGCGAGCTGCCGTTTTTGCGGTCGATTTTGGAAGAAGTGCGGCAGGAGCGCGTCCAGCAGCCGCTTCACTGGCAGGACGCCGTGTCCGACTTGATCCGCCGGCTGTTCCGGGAGTTCGGCGCCCTGAAGTCGGATCTGGACAATTCTCTGACTCCGGCGCAGCGGACCCAGGAGCGCACGCTGCGCGACATCCGCATGCGGGTTCACGCCGATTTGGCTCATGAATGGACCGTAGCAGAGATGGCCTCACTGGGAAATTGGCATCCGACCTGGTTCGCCACCGTCTACACGCGCCAGTTCGGCGTCAGTCCCATGAACGATCTGCTCAATGTACGACTGCGGCATGCGGAGGCGCTGCTGATCCATCTCCCCATGACGGTCGGGCATATCGCCTCGACCTGCGGCTTTGCCAGCGTGGAGCATTTTAACCGTTTGTTTCGCAAACGCATGGGCTGCACGCCCAGCCAGATCCGCAAGCAGGGGAAACGATAGGAATATCAATTTTGCTATAGAGTATTGCTCGCGCGGCGAATTTATGCTATGATTGAGATTACGAATACATCCCACGTTTTTGATTTCCATTCGGCGATGGATGGGTGGGAACGGGGTAAAATCCGTGTGTATTTCCTCATTTTGAGTTTCAGAAGCGGCTTACGGGCCGCGAGAGAAAGATAAATTCGTTGCAAGAAAAACGGTGGGTATCGATCGCATCCTCGATCAAAGGGGCTATTCGGCGCGGGGAGCTGCACGCCGGCGCGCGAATTGCGTCGGAGACGGAGATGGCGACCCAGTGGAACGTCAGCCCCATGACCGTGCATCGCGCGCTGACTGAGCTTCAGCGCGAAGGATGGGTCGTGCGCCGCCGCAAGATCGGCACCGTCGTCGCCGACCGTTCCGCGATGCCCGCCACCAAGGTCGCCCTGATCTTCACGAACCATGCCGACCTGCCGCAGGGGGCCTACGCCGCCGGTATCGAAGAGAACCTCGGCGAGGGGCTCCAGCTTGTGCCGCTCAGCACCCACGGCAGCGCCGTCGAGGAGGCGAAGTGTCTGGAGCGCGCGGTCGCCGAGTGCAGCGCGATCATCTGCTATCCGACCGGCGCGCCGGAAAACACGGCGTTGATGAAGAAGGCCGCCGCCGCCAAGCCGCTTCTGCTGATCGACTGCATGCCTGAAGGGATCGAAGCCGATGTCGTGATGACGGACAACTTTGGCTCCATGCTGATGGGCCTGCAGCATCTGCGCGCCCTTGGTCATGCCCGCATCGCCTACTTCATGGAGTTTCCGCACTTAGTTTCCTCTGTGCGCGAGCGGTTCGCGGGGTACCAGCAGTTCATGAAGCAGGAGATCGGGGTGGACGATCCGGAGCGCTGGGTGCGGCGCTTTTCCTGCTCCATGTCCTGGGAGCAGTACTGCGGGCGTGTCGAAACCGTGCTCGCCGAGCTGCTGAGCGAGGATCAGCCCATCACCGCGATCGCCTGCCAGCAGGACGCAGTTATGGCGGCTCTCCTCGAAGCCTGCGTTCAGCTCGGCGTGTCCGTTCCTGAAGACTTGGCGATCCTCAGCTTTAACGACATGCCTCCACGGATGCAGCCGCTCGCGCACAGTGTCCACCGCCTCGTCCAGCGTCCCATCGAAATGGGCGCCATGGTGGCGAAGCGCATCCAGCAGCGCTTAAACTCCCCCCAGATCGCTCCGCAGCAGATGCGCCTGATGACCGATCTTTATCCCGCCGTCGCGCATATCACGAGCGATACCGCGCGCCAGTTCCGCGCGGCGCGTTTGGCGCGCCGTAAGACAGATTAACTTCTTGACACGAATTTAACCCTATAGTATAATTGAGTCTGCTGCATATCGTTTAGCCGGCGATTTCAATCGCCGGCTATTCTTGGCTGATCATTTCAAAAAATCCTCGAAACATACCCTGGTAGTGATTGTCTCTATAGCGGTCTATGTACCCGTGTCTGAGTGACACGCGTCGATTGTGAGAACGTCTTATGTTGAAATATTTCACCTCTGCTGCCTTGCCGCTCATTGTCTTGAGCCAATGCGGCGCTGCATACGCCGCTTCGCCAGCGGCGCACTCTCCCTCGACATCGGCCATTTCCAATTCTGGATGGCGTTTACTGCTCGATCCCAAAGCGTCCTGGCGCGATGATAAACTCTATCTGCCCGACGAAGTGAAGCTGGAGACTCTGCCGGTCAACGCGCCGACGGGCGGGTGGGGCGCTCTGTCGGCGGGCGCCGGACTTGGTGTGTCGCTGCCGGGAACCGTGGAGGAGCATTACTGGGGCAAGGCGCCCGGGCATGTCCTGAATCCGGCCGACATCAATCAAGTTGTCAATGCCGACGGCGCGTACTTCGGCGTTTCCTGGTGGTATCGGACATTCACCGCGCCGAAGCTAGCGCCGGGCGAG
>JAOQAA010000414.1 GCA_025963815.1 Capsulimonas sp. | reverse complement strand
TGGCGAGGATTGATACTGAATGCTGGCGGAAACGTACTTGACGATCGCCCGAATCTTGTCGTCATCGTTCTTCGCGTCCTTGGTCAGATCCGCCGCGAGGGCCTTGACCGCCGCATCGGGAACGATGCGAGGCTGCGACAGATCCTGATACCAATGGACAATGGTCGACCAGTCTTTGATCGATGAAAAATCCAGCCATGCGGCGGTATCGAGCCCAGGCCCGCTCTCCTTTTCCTGCTTGACCGGGGATGCGTTCTCCAAACGCCATTCCTGGATGCGCCAGGCGCCGACTGTCCGCTCCGTGGACTTCGGCGCGCCGCCGTGCGCCTGAGTCTGGTATTCCATCCCCGTTGGCGTAATCAATGCGAACCGCGAAATGCGAACGTCACGACCATAATTCGTAAAGCCCCACTGGCCCCAAAATTGATGCGCCAGCCCCCCGCGCTGATAATCCTCCACGCGATAGCTGATATCGATCGTGTCGCCGGGCGCCAGCGACGGGAACGACGCCGTGGAACTGTAGTCTCCGCCGGCCCCATCTTCGATCTTGCCGTCGACCTTGATCACCCTTGCCTGCTCCAAGAAGACTCGGGAATGCGCCGTACTTCGAGCCATTGGATATGTCTGATAGGCCTGCGCCGCAGCGGCGTCATTGATGCGCACAACGACGTGCACATGAAAAACCGTGGCGTAATCGGGATACACAACCTGCCTACCGTCGTCCACCAAATAGGTAAGAGATCCTGTTTCCTTAGCCCCGCTGACGGTTTTCTTCAGCGGCGGCGTCGGAAGCGGCGCGACCAAATCCAGGACCGGCTTCTGGCCGGAAAGCGCCTCCAGCTTCGTCCGTAAGCCCGGCTGATCCGGCGCCAGCGCGACCGCCGTTTGATACGCCGTCAGTGCTTCTTTTTGCTTGTGCAGCTCTCTCAAAGAATCACCCAGCGCAGCGTAAAGGTCCGCGTTCTGGGGCCGGCGTTCGATCGCGCTGTGCAGCACGCTGAGCGCCCGTGTATGGTCGCCACTGTCGGTATAGAGAGACGCCAGGATATTCGCGTAAAGCGGCTGCTCGGGCTCGAGTTCGATCAGGCGCTGGTAGAGCGAGATCGCGGCGGCCCCGTTGCCCTGGTCGGAGTCCAAATCGGCCAATTCGCCAAGAAGCGCGGTGTCGGCGGGCTCGGTTTTCGCGGCGGTCTTGATCAGCGCGAGCGCCTCCGCCTTACGCTCGTCTTCCCGCAGCATTTCAGCGAAAGAAATCACATTGTCAGGACCGCCGGCAAGCTTGAGTGCGCGCCGCCTTGTTTTCAGCGCATCGGCCGAAAGCTGGGATGCATCGTACGCGTCCGCCAGGCTCGAAACAACGCTGCTGCTTGCGGGAAATCGTGCGGACAGAGCCTTCATCAGACGCAGCTGCTCGGGAGCCGGCGAAGAACTTTTCTCTACCTGCATTTCATTGAGCGCCGCAAGCGCCAGGCCACGATTTTGTTTGAGCGCCGTTTCCCGTTCGCCCCGCGCTTCGTCCGCCTGCTGATCCTGCGCCAATGTCTGGCTCAATTCCCAGTGCAGCGCCGCGCTGGAGGGATGCACCGACGACGCCTTGCGCAGAACGTTCTCCGCCCGCTCATAATCTTTCGAAGCCGTCAACGCATGTCCGAGCATGAGCGCCGCCTCAATGTCGAGCGCCTGGGGTTCAGAAGCCAGCAGCACCGAACGCGCGGCTTCGAGTGGGCCTCCAGAGACGGACGCGCCCGACGCCTGCCCTGAGTCGACGCCTTCGATCTGAACGCCCGGGGTCTCTAAAATACGAAGCCGAAAGGCGGATGCGATTCCCTCGTCGTCGGCGAGCTTCACCAGAAGCGTGTTCCAGCCCTTGCGCACCGGCGCCGTCACATGAAATACATCCTGGCCGGAGGCGCTCACCCGGTAAACATCATCGCTAAAGATCAAACGCCCATTGCAGTAGATCTTGCTTGCTCCCGTGGGAGAAAATGCAAACGACGCCGTTCCGTCACTGGAGGCGCGGACAGCCGTCGTCGCGTAGAACACGTCTTCGTCGCCATCCCCCAGAGCCGAACCGACGGCGCATTCGCCTTGACGGCTGACCAATTGCAGTTTGCGCCACTTGAGCGGCTGGCCTTCGCGCCCCGCGACCGAGGCGGCCAAATCGATCCCCTGCTCTGGCGCAAAAATCTTCTCAAATCCCGATTTCGACACATTGTCGAACGGCCCTATGACGCGCCAATCACGGATGGAATGGAGCGCCTCAAGCAGCGACTTGGCGGAAGTAACATCGCCGCGCCGATCTGCTGCGTCCACAAGCGTGAGTCTTGCGGATGTCTTCAGCGATTCCGAAGATTTCGAGTCGGCAAGGATCCGCTTCGCCGCCGTCTCCATAAAAGAATGCGCGCCTAATGCCCGATCCAGCTCCGCCGCGTAAGGCCAGAGCGCCTCGCTTGTCCACGCGCTGGGAGCGAGGGCGATGCTGCGGCTCCAGAATTGGAGCGCGTTCTGCTTATCATCAGCATTGTAAGCGATCCAGCCCAGTCCGCGCAGCGCGTCCGCATCCTTTGGATTGGCGGCCAGCGCCTTTTTAAAGGCGGTCTTGGCGCCGGCGTCGTCATTGTTCCAGAGCCGCTCCCAGGCCGGCGCGTTCGAAGAGGTGGCGAAGACAGGGGAGGCAGCCGTAATGGACAGCAGCGCCAGCGCGCCGGCAAGAGCGAGCGATTTTCGCCGCGAAGAAAAGATGGAAATCATGCAGGGTGATCCTTTGCCCGCCGGGAGATGGTCGGGACAGAGCGGTCATAGGTCAGTTGGAAGAAATGGAGGAAGCCGGCGAAGTGCGAGCCGTATCCCGAAGGGCGACTACCCAGGCGACGACAAGGAGCAGCGGCATCTGCATATTCGTCAAAGCCACATAGAGATGGTGCAGGCGATCGAAGAGAGGCCAGTGCTGCTGTAATTTTGCGTCGTCGATCACCGGGAAGAGACCATACTGCAAGTATACCGCGAGGCCAGTGAGAATCACGACGGCGACTGCGGAAATCGCCGTCAGTCGACGCGCACGCGGCTCCTGGCTCAGCCGGAACAAGCCCGCGCTTGCTAGCAGCATCAGAATTCCAGAGACAATGCAGAGAGTATTAAAGTGGCGAAACGCCACCCCAATAATTGCGCCCGCAATGTCGTTCTGAAGGGCCAAATTACCCGCGAACGCCGGATGATGGCGTGTGATATTAAACGCCGCTGGCGCCGAGAGAGCGCCGATGGCGATGACGCCTCCCAGCCAAAGGCTGAGGGCGACGTTATGGATCCAGCGGGCGATGACGGAAAGCCAAAAGCTCATTTCTTACTGAGCCTTGCCGCCGAGGGCGACGATCAATTCGGAATAGGGCACGGCGCGCTGGACGCGTTCAGCTAGGTCCTTGACCTGGACAGTCTGCGTATTCACCTCGTCGTCGCCAAGGATCAGGGCGTACTTGGCGTTAACCAGCGTCGCGGCGCGCATCTGTGTCTTCATTGTGCGTCCCGTGTAATCGATATCCGCCGCAATGCCCGCCTTACGCAGA
>JAOQAA010000713.1 GCA_025963815.1 Capsulimonas sp. | reverse complement strand
CTGCACCACCTTTGGATCGGTGTGATGTCCATCCGGTTCGTCAGGCGCGAGCCACGCGATCAGGTTCGAGTGGGCCGCGTCACCGGCGGGGTTGGCGCCCGGCTGGCGGATCATGTATATCCCGTTGTCTGCCACCTCCTTGTCCCACTTGGCGAGCGGGATGCGCCCGCTCATCAGTTCGGCGTTGACCATCGTGTTGACGCCGCGCGCCTTCCACTTCCAGGCGTAGTTGCTCGGCTGCGACCAGACGCCGATGACGAACTCCTGTGGGCCGTCGATGCCGCGCTGGATGTGGTTCTGCCCCGCGCCGCCGTCAAAGTTGTCGTCGCCGCGGTCGTCGACGAGCATGTCGTCGCCGGCGCCGCCGAGCAGGCCGTCGTCTCCCTTGCCGCCGTAGATCGTGTCGTTGCCGTCGCCACCGTCGAGCGAATCGTTGCCGGCGGCGCCCATCAAGATGTCGTTGCCCGCGCCGCCAAGGAGCGTGTCATCGCCCAAGCCGCCGCTGATCGTGTCGTCCCCCTTGCCGCCGTCGATCATCA
Organism: Capsulimonas sp.; assembly: GCA_025963815.1. GTDB lineage: Bacteria > Armatimonadota > Armatimonadia > Armatimonadales > Capsulimonadaceae > Capsulimonas. Next base: position 3,765 of record JAOQAA010000713.1, on the reverse strand, counting down.
TCGGGCGGCGCAGAATTGCGCTGGCGGCATCCACTTGGATCAGGTCGGCGCCGCGGGCCGCCTCAACCCATATTGTCGCGACCAGATCGGTGGCGAAATAGAAGCGCTGCTTATTAACCGCCGCCTTGATCTCGTCCATCCCGTTCATGACGATCCGGCTGAGGATGATCCGGTCCGATTCCGCCGTCCCCGTGATCCGCAGCACGTGATCCGCTCCCAGAACCGGCGGGGTCGCCGCCAGCAGTTGCCTGGCTTCCAAACCCTCACAGCCCGCGCCCCCATTCATCCGTTTTTTCACGACAACCCTCGCTAGGTAACCGAAACAGCCCGGTCGATCGGCCGAACATCTGGCGATCGACTGACGTTTGTATTGGATGAGTCGATTAATCGGGAGGGCGACTGAATGAAATGCAGCGCATTTGGAAAATATTTGTCCCCTTTTGTGTGATTCGCACCACTTATTGCTGAGGCTGGAGCTTTTGACATCAAATAAAGCCGGGGGTAAGTTTCTTCGTCCTGTTTCTCCTATTTTTCCGGAGGGTTTTTGACCGTGTCCACCAAATCCACGCAAGCGTCGTCTCAGGCCATGGAGCATCTCGAAAACCGCTTGCTGATGCGCGCGCCGAGACCGGTGCAGATCGCGACGGCGTTCCTGGATAACCGGGGACAGGCGTTTTTTACGGTCTCGGTCGCGCTGGATCCGACGACGCTGTCGCGCAAGACCGCGTCAATCCTTACAGCGGGCACAGACGGCGTGTTCGGGACCGCAGACGATGTGCGGTTGTATACGTCGGTGGGATATCGCAAGGGACGCCTGACACTGAACGCGAACGTGCCGCTGAACACGAAATACCGAGTGCGGCTGAACGCGAGCGTGATCAAGGACGTCAACGGCCTGGCGCTGGACGGCGAATTCAAAGCCGGGAAGCCGTCGGGGAACGGTTTTGCAGGCGGGAATTATGACGTGGTGAGCGCGACGCCGACGAAGACTGTCGCCCGATACAGCACCAGCGCCGGATTCATCAACATGCGGTTGTTCGGATCCACAAAGCCGATCACGGTCGCCAATTTCATGCACTACATGAATGAGGGAGCGTGGGACACGACGTTCTTTCATCGATCGGCTAAAGACTTCGTGATTCAGGGGGGTGGGTTCAACGTGGGCACGAACAATGTGATCGGGTCCGTCCATTCGGAAGGAGACATTCAGAACGAGCCGGGGATCAGCAACCTGCGCGGGACGGTGGCGATGGCGCGGAGGGACGACAATAACCCGGCGACGACCGCCGACATAAACAGCGCAACGAACCAATGGTTTTTCAACCTCAGCAACTCCAACACGTTCCTGAATAGCTCGAACGGCGGGTTTACGGTGTTCGGGCAGGTGCTTGACGACGGCAGCCTGCAGGTAATGGACGCCATTGCGGCCATCGGCACGGTGAACGCCAGCTCGATCAACTCGGCATTTGATACTTTGCCGGTAAAAGACGCGCCGGCGGTGATCGCGCGGGGGAGCCTGAATCCGGCCGGGGATCTGATCCTGGTGACGCGGATTGCGCAATTGTTCGACATCGCGGCGACGCCGAACGTGCAGGCGCATGCTGCTTCCGTGGCCAATGCCAGCGCGGCTGCGCCGGTATCTTCGGCCACCGTATTCGCGGCGAAAAGGGAAGTTAAGACAGACACCGACGAAAACGAAAATGTGCTGGCGTAAGTAAGTTAGTACTGATCACGTTCCGCCCCTTTGAGAAAAACAAATCGCCTCGCGTCATTCGGCGCGAGGTGACTTTCTTTTGTAGCTGTTGGCGCGACGGCGGCATAGCACGACGACGGTGTAGCCGGCGAATCACCGATATAAACTATGTAGTGGCAGGTCGTTTTCAACTTGGAAATTTTAATCGCCGTCGCACTGGGCATAAACGGTTAGGGAATCGCGCCCATTCTTCCGAGCTTTCCCAAATCTCCTAATTATCTTATTGCGATCACCAGGCTCAACTGTTATAGTTTTCCTGACTTATTGCTCTGCTGTCTACAAAATTGGGCGTCAGGAAAGGCGGGTTTCTAAAGACAGTTCGCACTGTCGCCGCTCACCCCGGCCACCCAAAGGGAAAGGAATCGCCATGCGCATTCTGAATCGATTTTCGTTCGGCAATGGAGGGTTTGGGAAGGGAAAGTCTCGTTCATCTCGCCAACGGCGCCAGCGCCTCACACCTGATTTTGTTGCGGCGAAGGCGTGCTTCGAACCGCTCGAGATTCGCATGCTCTTGTCTGCCAGCCTATCGCTCTCCGGCTTGCAAACAATCACGCCGTCTTCGGCAATCGATGTGAGCAACGACGCAGCCAACTATCAAAGCGAGATGAGTGCGGACATCAATCCGCATAATCCGCTCAATGTCGCCGGCATTTCTCACCGCATTGCCAGTGATCTTAGCACAATTAGCATCGACGTCTTTTATAGTAATAACGGTGGCGACACATGGACCACCAACAATATCGATGGCTCTGACGACAGTCTCGGATTGGGTATTCGATTCGACCCGAGCATTAAGTTTGACCTGAAGGGACATCTGTACATTGCGTACGGCTTTGACAACGGATCAACAACGCGTTTGATCGTCGCTCGTAGCGACAATGGTGGTCAGACGTTTACTCAGTTTCGGACGCTTGAAAACCGTGCGAACATCGGTTCCGGACCGACCCATACGCCGGGCGTGGATAAATGGCAGTTGGCAACCGGGTTTGATTCCTATGACATTTTCCAGCAGGACGTGTACATCGCGTACACACAGAACGTCGTCGAGGGGACTGCCGTGGATCAGCGGATCGTCGTCACAGGCTCGAACGACCTAGGTTCGACGTTTGCCACACCTGTCATCGTGAATGACGGATCGATTTCGGGCACCGACACTTACAACTTATATGCGCAGCCCTCAATTGGGAAGGGTGGCGAGTTGTACGTCTCGTGGCACGACATTGACGGGAACGCGATCCGTTTTGATCGGGATCTGGATGGATTATTTCGGAGTACCTATTCATTCGGCACTGACATCACAGTGCGTAGCCTTTCGTTTAATAGCCTCAATGGCGCCTACGTTCCGGCCCAGCCCGAACGAGGAATTGATACGGGTCCAGTTATGGACACGGATCGTGGGACGTTTGAGGGGATGGCTTCGTGCGTCACAGGCTGCAGAGTGGGTACGGGGACGATTTATATCACCTTCGTGGAATGGGCCGGAGCATCCGGTTACAATACCGTCATTCGGCTGGCCACTTCCACGAACGACGGAACGTCCTGGACAATCAAGACGGTAGAGTCAGCGGCGGCGACAAACTTCCTACCCTGGGTAACTGTGGACCAGGCATCGGGCGCTCCGGGGGTGCTATATTACACAACCGCCGGAAATACCGCCGGCGACAGTAAATCTGTTCGCCCAAGATTAGCCGTCTCGAGCGATTCGGGAGTGACGTTTGGCCGTGCAAACGTGACCAATGCGTTTTCGAACGAAGACGGCGGCGATCCGAATGATTACTTGGAATATATCGGACTAGGCTTCTTCAACGGTACGGCCCAAGCGTTTTGGTCTGCTCGTCCAAGCGGATCGTCAATCGACCAAGAAGCATATACGGCTAGGGCATACCTGAGGAGCGTGTCGGGATTGAACACATTGTATCTTGGAGGAGAGGATTTCGGCCCGGCATCTGGAGAGGACATTCTTGTTCAAAAGGACGCAACAAATCCACTTTTTGTTGACGCGATTGTTCACG
>JAOQAA010000707.1 GCA_025963815.1 Capsulimonas sp. | reverse complement strand
GGCAGCGTGAAGGGCGAAGACGCCTGAAGAAAAACTATCAGCACGGGAAGATAGTTCTCTTCCGAATGGAGAGTCTCGATGCAATGCAGCAATGCGCTCTCGGACGAGGAGGTATCCGTACTGAGTGAAGCCGGGCGTGTGATGATGTCCGCGCCAGCCGCGCGTGCAATTGTTTCAATCTCGCGGTCATCCGTCGAGACGACTACGCGGGTGACCAAGGCGGCCGCTTTCGCGGCGTTTACGGTTCGTGCGATCAGGGGAACCCCCGCGATCGGCGTCACATTTTTTCGGGGCAACCCTTTGGACCCGCCGCGCGCGGGAATAATGGCGCAGACGTTCATGACGCTTCCTTCATCATATCCGCGCGGTACGCCTTCAGGACCGTCGTCACATCGCCGTCCATGATCAGGTTACCCTTATTGATCCAGATGACCCGATCGGCGAGGCGTTCGACATGATCCAGTTCATGCGTGACCATCAGGATCGTGCGCCCCTGTGCTTTGAAACCTTCGATTTTTTGAAAGCACTTTTCCTGGAACGCTTCGTCTCCGACCGCCAGACCCTCATCGATGAGAAGTACGTCGGCCTCAAGATGGACCGCCATGGAGAAGGCGAGGCGAAGCTGCATGCCTGAGGAATACATACGCACGGGGAGATCCATTGCCTGATGGTCTAAATTGGCGAACTCTAGGACGCTGTCGTAGCGCTCGGCGACCTCTTCCTCCGTCAGTCCAAGCATAGAGCCGTAGAAGAAGACGTTCTCATTACCCGTCAATTCTGAATGAAAACCTGCCCCCAGTTCCAGAAGGCTCATCATACGACCTTGAATGCGCGCTTCGCCGCTGGTGGGGAGATAGACGCGCGACAAAATGGAAAGCAGGGTGCTTTTTCCGGAGCCGTTGCCGCCGACCAGCGCCACGGATTCACCACGCTCGATCTGAAAGGTGATCCCGCTAAGAGCACGGCGCATCTCGAATCCGCTATGCTCTCCTTTGCGCGTCAGCCCTTTCGCGAGGGCTGTCACCCGGCTCTTAAGGGAGCCAAAAGTACGGTAATAAACTCGGAATTCCTTGACGACATTCGTCACTTCGATCGCAATATCTGGCATTCTCGTTCCTACGGCCGTTCTGTAAATTTCCACTTCAGACGATTGAAGTAGACATAGCCGGCCAGACAAAGAAGGCTGGAGGTAACAAGCGCGATGGCGAAATACCGGATGTCGAACGGCGCCGTCAACGCGGTTTTTCCGACCAGAGCGCCGGGGTTGGCGATAATCTTCGGCGGAAGCAAAACTTCCTTGTAAGCAGTAATGACCCAGGCAAGCGGGTTGGCCAGATAAAGGTGATAGGCGAGAGACTGCCAGTGCGCCGGGATCTTTACGGAATAACGAAGGTTTTCCGCAAAGTACATGATCGGGAGCAGCCAGAACAGAAACGACATCATCATTGTCACGAGGAACTTGACGTCTTCATAGAACACGTTCCAGGCGCAGACGAAAAACGAGACGCCCAGGGTCAGCAGGAACTGCACCAGGATCACGAGCGGCAGATAGAAGACCTCGCGCGGCGGCGGGCCGGGCCATCCCACAAAGATGGGAGTGAGCACCCAGCGGTAGATGACAAACACACACATCGCCAGCAGGAAATGGATGAAGTTCGAGCAGACGACGGCGATCACGGGGATTTCGCGCGGGAAGTAGACTTTCTTGAGCAGTCCGATCTGTCCGAGCACGGCAGTTGAGGAATCGAGAACGGCCGATTGAAAGAAGTTCCAGGGCAGGTAGGCGCAGAGAAGATAAGCGCTCATATCTCGCGAGATCGATCCGTTGATCAGTCCCAGCGCGATCGTCATCACGAAAACCTGAACCAGAGGGTTGATCATCGACCACGCAAGGCCGAGCACGGAGTTTCGATAGCGGATCTTCAGCTCGCGCCGGACCAAAGTATGGATCAGACTTCGATAGCGCCACATCTCCCGCGCTTCTGCGATCACACCCGGCTCGCCCAGCTTGAGGGGCTTAATAATAATCGACGGCGTCGTCATACATTCTTTCTGAACGGTCTCGTAATATCTCAGTATAACGCGGCTTCTCGCCTGTTGTCAATAAACGCGGCAGGACACACAAACAGATCGCCCGCGGCGCCAATGGCGCTGCGGGCGATCATTCCAAAATGCGATATTAAAACGGTGAGATTAGCAGGCTTTCAAGCCCGACATCGATCGGAGGACGGGAGCTACGGCTCCGCTGGGGCGCGCCGTGTGATGCGTCTCGACGGGCTGCATAATCATCAGGGCCAGCAGAAAGATCGACTCGATGACCAATACGATCTCAAGTTTGCGGAACAAGCCGTCGCGGTTCATACATTTATCTCCAATGCGCCAAGCAAACATTAAGTACAGCTTTTATATCGGCGTTCCGCACTGAATTCTTCAGTACAACTGCCAGTACGCCGTGATATGCCTCACTATTCCGCAAAGTAGAAACGATTGAAACCTATATTTGTTGCCGCTGAAAACTATTCTGCTAATAACCCTCTTCGTCGAGGTAGGCGATCATCAGGTCTAAGAAGACCTGACGGACGGTCACATTATTGTGATCCCGGCAGTAGCGCTTCAACCGCCAGAAGAGATCCGGGGGCATATCGACTGTCGCCTTGACGCCGGTCGGGTGGATGACTTTTCGCGCGAGCGCCAGATGCACGCGTTCGACAAGACCTTCCATTTGCACGATGGCCGCCACATCCGCCGGCGGTACGGCGCCAGGAACGGCGTGGGACGGGTTCGACGCGGAATGCGCGCCGTTGACGGCTGTGGGGGAAGAAGCGGCTTCCGTCGTGGCCTTTTCCATGGGCGCCGCCGTCAGGGGGGCGGTCGCCTGCTGCGTCTTGGCGGCGATGGGCTGAGGCTCCAGCTTGGGTGCGGTCGGGACGGGCGCAGCCTTCTCCGCCGCGACGGCGTCCGTCGCGGCGGGCGCGGCCGGAGCGGGCGTCGCGATGGCAGGCGTGGGAGCGGCCGGCTCTTTGGGGGCCAGACGCTCGTCCGCGCTGCGGCGCTGCTCGCGCAGGTTGGCGCGGCGAAGCTCATCCAGGGTCGTCATTACTTCTGAGTCTCCTTAATCTGAACCGGCCATTTTTTCTCGCGTCCCATTTCTTTCAATGTCCGCTCCACCAGCGCCACGGTCATGATGCGCTGATCGCGGACATAACCGTTCACGAACAGCGAGTCGCAGAGGACACAGATGTCGCGCGGCACGCCGAGTGTGATCTGGTGTACCATCTCCAGCGCCGCGGGCTCGAAGGAATCTTCAATCTCCGTGCCGCCGGCGGTTTTGATCCGATGCGCGATCGTGTCGGTCATCTCTTCCAGCGTCAGCGGGTCCAGCCGTCCCACGACGGCGATGCGCGACCGGAATGCATCCTTGTTTTCCAGCTTCTTCGGCAGGTTGTCCTGTGCGAGCATCACGACTGTGATCAGCTTGGTCTGAGCCGTCTGGAAATTGGTCAGATCAGAGATCGTGTCGATGTTGCGCGATGAAACGTTTTGGCCTTCATCGAGCAGCAGCACCGGGTGACGGTCCGCATTGTATTCGTCCAGCAGAAAACGCTCCAGCAGCCGTCGGTTGTCGGCTTCCGTGCGCTTGGGCGCAATGCCGAACGCCTCGCAGACCAGGCGCAGGAACGCGGCGGGCGTGCGGACGGTGGCGCTGGGCAGGAAGGCGACACTTTTGCCCGGATCTTCATCCCAGGTCTTCTGCAATTGATTGGCGATCGTGGTCTTGCCGGCGCCCACCGGTCCGGTCAGAACGGCGAGGCCGCGCTTCTGATCGGCGGCGTATCGCATCTTAGCGATCGCCACTTTATGCTCCGCACTCGGGTACGCGAAGCGCGGGTCCGGCTGAACGGAGAAGGGCGTCTCGCGCAGTCCATAAAACTCTTCGTAAATGGCGCTATCTCCTTTCCGCGATGACACGCGGAGTTACCGAATCATTATAGGGGAGAATCGCCCATAATTTCAAGTATTTTGCAAATATCGGCTATAAACGCCATTTCGACGCTCTATGGAAATCGCCCTTGACACTGCGCCAAAGGGCCTGTATACTCATTTGTCCTCTCACGCGAGCGGGCGACCTTACGATTTTTCGCTTCAACAAGCAGGCATGTTTCCAGTACCCCGGACACAGGGTATAGAAAAAAGGTTCGATTTTCCCCGACGTCCTTCGTGAGTACAATGACATCCTCTCAACATGGCAGACAAGAGCGGTTTCAGGCGGCGTTCGAGCGCGCCTCCATTGGCATGGCTCATTTCGACCCATCCGGTCTCTGGCTGCGCGCCAATTCGTTTCTCGGAGCGCTGCTCGGTCATGATGTAAAGGCGCTCGTTGGACAGCGTATTCACGACATCGCGCATCCCGACGATCTTGCGATCGAGCAGCAGGCGATTGCGCGCGTGCTCGCTGGGGAAGCTTCGTCTTATAACGTCGATAAGCGTATCATCCGGCCGAATGGCGAGATCATTCACATTAAGATTTCGGCGTCGCTTGTTCGCGACGACCAGGATCATCCCGATTTCTTTCTCGCGATGATCCAGGAAAATCCGCGCCGGGGAGCCTCCGTTGGCGTGCGCCGCGCGCTCGATCGCCTCAGCCAGCAGGTGCAGCATGCGCCGCTCGCCGTGGTGGAGTGGAACCGCGACTTTCGCATCTCACGCTGGTCCGACGAAGCCGCGCGCCTGTTCGGCTGGTCCGCCGCCGAAACCCTTGGCCGCAGCTCGGCAGAGCTGGGTTTTGTTTTCGATCAGGATATTTCCGTGGTGGAGAACAGCGTCGCGCGGATGCTGGTCAGTCCCGACCAGCGCAACATCGTCCGCGTCCGCAACCGTACGCGCGATGGCCGCGTTCTGGATTGTGAATGGTACAGCTCGGTCGCCCTGGACCGCCGTGGACGCATCGAGTCGATCCTTTCGCTCGTGCTGGACGTGACGGAAAAGAGGCGCGCCGAGGAAGAACATGGGCGCCTGCTGGAGCGCGTTCAGCAAAGCGCCGCCCGCGAGCATGCCCTGCTGCGCGATGTTCTGGCGAGCGTCACTGAAGGCAAGCTGCGTCTCTGCGACCGGCGAGAAGATTTGCCGGCGCCGCTGCCGTTTTGCGAAAACGCCGTGGCGCTCACTCCCAAGCAAGGCATTGTGGATCTGCGGCGTCAGGCCGAGAAGCTGGCGATCGAATGCGGCTTCCCAGACACGCGCTGGCACGATCTTTCGACCGCCGTCAGTGAAGCGGCGATGAACGCCGTGGTGCACGCCGGCGGCGGGTTCGGTCAGGTTTGCGTCAGCACTCCCGACACCATCCAGGTCCGTATCGTGGACCACGGCGCCGGCATCTCCATCGATCAGCTTCCCAAAGCCACCCTCCGGCGAGGCTACACCACCGCCGGCACCCTCGGCCACGGCCTCTGGCTTGTGCTGAACACCATCGACCGTTTCTACCTGCTCACCGGCGGCGAAGGCACCACGGTCGTTTTGGAGCAGGATTTGCGGCCCATCGAGCCGAACTGGATCGATCATGTCAAGGCGCTCTGAGCGCCTTCGTTTGGGAGGACCTCATCCATGGCCCAGCAAAACGTCGCCGTCAAATGCCCCGTCTGCTCCGCTGAGCTGACTGACCTTTACCCCAAGCCCCGCTGCCGCCGCTGCGGCTACATCGAAAGCTGCTGCCAGCCCGAAGTCCCATGCGAGGGGACTGCGGCGATGGGTGAGCCTATCGATAAAGAACTGATGGATGTGGACCGGCGGCGGTAGAATGCCCTCACCCTCGTTCCCTCTCCCGGAGGAGAGGGATGTCCAAAAATCATGGCCCAAACGTTGCTGCGCGCTAGGCGCTCAATTCATTTGGGTCTATTATTTTGTCGTTTCAGAATTACGAGAATCACGTTTGGATTTCGACCCTTGGACATCCCTCTCCTCCGGGAGAGGGAACGAGGGTGAGGGCCATCTCTTACTCAATCTCGAACTTGTAATCTCCCAAATGCGCTTCTTCCAGATACGCCGCCAGCAGGTCGATGCTCGCCTGGATATCGTCCATGTGCGCCATTTCGTTCACGGAGTGGATGTAACGCGTGGGGATCGAGAGCGTGATCGACGGGACGCCGCCGCGGGAGCGCTGGATGCCGCCGGCGTCGGTGCCGCCCGCTGGAAGGATCTCCAGCTGGTGCGCGATGCCCTTTGCCTTCGCGATATCCCGGAAATGTCGGACCAGCTTGGGATGGCAGATCAGCGAGCTGTCTGAGATCTTGATCGCCGTTCCCGCGCCGAGCGATGTGATGCGGTCCGATTCGGCGGAGCCGGGAATGTCGAAGGCGATGGTGACGTCCAGGGCGATGCCGATGTCGGGATTCAGCGCGTAGGCCGCCGGAACGGCGCCGCGCAGGCCGACTTCTTCCTGAGTGGTGGCGACCGCGAGGATCGTCGCCGTCGTTTTCGTTGATTGCAGCTTGCGCAGGGCTTCGATCATGACGAAGACGCCAAGGCGGTCATCAAGAGTTTTGCTCAGGACCATGTCGCCGATCTGCTCGGTCGTGCGATCCATCGTGATCATGTCGCCGATTTCGACCAGTTCCTTGACCTTGTCGCCCGAAAGGCCCAAGTCCACGTAAAACTCCTCGATCTTCGGCGCCTTGTTCGCGTCCTCCGGGCTCATCAAGTGCTTGGGCTTGGCGCTTGTGCCCAGCGCGCCGCGCAGCGATTGGCCGGCGAAGCCGTGCACGAAGACGCGCTGCGCCATGAGATTACGCGGGTCCCACCCGCCGACCGGAGCGATGCGAATAAAGCCCTTATCGTCGATGTGACGCACCCGGAAACCAATCTCGTCGACGTGCGCCGCGATCATAACGCGGGGCCCGCCCGATTTGCCTTCCTTGGTTCCAATCACACTGCCCATCGAATCGACATCGAGGGTGTCCACAAGAGACCGCATTTCGGCGGCGGCCAACTTGCGAATGGGATCTTCGCTGCCGCTGATTCCGGGCGTTTCACACAGACGCTTGAGCAAATCGAAATTCATTGGTATCTCCATTAATGGCGGGGGTGGATTATGGAACACATGGTACCGCGTGGTCTCACAATTTCTCCGCAAGAAATAATCAATTCACCCTTTATCTCCATTCACAGAGTCGCTGGCGCATCTTTGGAACTCGGAAGCATGCTCTCTTGTTGCTAAAA
>JAOQAA010000706.1 GCA_025963815.1 Capsulimonas sp. | reverse complement strand
TCTTGATCACATACGTCGGGATGTTGCGGCTGATCCCCTCTTGCAGCTTCGCCGGCTCCTTGCGGTAATTCGCTTTTAAGGCGATGATCACATCGCCGTCCTTGACGTTGTTGCCGATGAAGGCCGGGACGCGCAGTGTGCGGATTGCTCGCTCCAGTCGGCTGCGGCTGACGCCGTATGGGAAGATCGTGACCGTCGCCGGCAGCGCCTTGCCGTTGCTCAGCGTCGGCGCGGCTGGCCCACCGTCGGCGGCCGGAGGCGCGATGCGCGATCCCTCACGCGCGCCTCCTCCACCGCTGTTGTTACCGTGGCTGTGGTCTTCGAACAGCGACCCTGTTCGCTCCACCGGCTCGCGCTGAGCTTCGATATCGGACTTCTGGATGATATCCACTTGACCGTTAGCGTTGCGCACGCGGATTTCGGGACGCGGCTGGCCGCCGCGCAGCATCTTGTCGACCGTGCGCATGACGTCATGATGGATCGCCAGCTTGTCGACTTCCATAATCTCAATGATTACATCGAAGGTCGGCGGCGACTTGCGCTCCAGAACCGTCTTCTGCGTGCCGCGCTTCTTCGCCTCTTCGTCGGACAGCGTGACCGCCTGGATACCGCCGACCATGTCCGACAGGGTCGGGTTCATGAGCAGGTTTTCCAGCGAGTTGCCGTGCGCGGTGCCAATCAGCTGAACGCCGCGCTCGGCGATGGTGCGGGCGGCGAACGCCTCCTGCTCCACGCCGATCTCGTCGATCACAACGACTTCCGGCATATGATTCTCAACGGCCTCGATCATGACGCCGTGCTGATCCTCGGGGGTCGGCACCTGCATGCGCCGCGCCCGGCCGATGGCCGGATGCGGAATATCGCCGTCGCCGGCAATCTCATTCGAGGTGTCGACAATAATGACGCGCTTGCCGAACTCATCCGAAAGAACGCGAGCGACTTCACGCAGCTTGGTCGTCTTGCCGCGTCCCGGCCGTCCGAGCATCAGAATGCTCTTGCCGGACTCGACGATGTCGCGAATGATATCGATTGTCCCAAAGACGGCGCGTCCAATACGACAGGTCAAACCAATGATCTTGCCCTGTCGATTACGGATGGCCGAAATTCGGTGCAGCGTACGCTCGATGCCCGCCCGGTTATCTTTTCCAAACGCGCCAACGCGCGCCGTCACAAAGGCGATGTCCTCGTTCGTGACTGGAATTCCTTCGCGCAGCCATACCACGCGCCCGTCGGAAAAGCGCGCCTCGGCGTCACGGCCCAGGTCGAGAACGATCTCGATCAAACCTTCCACGGTTTCTTCATGCTCGAGCACGGCGCGCAGCGGCGGCGGCAAAACTTCGAGCAGCTGCCCCAAGTTATCGGTCACCCGAAGCTGGTTCGCCGAAAGCGGCGGAACCGTCACGCTCGTTCCGATTGCATGTCCATTCTGTCCAAATGCTGTCATACTTCCACCATTACGGCCTTCGAGGCCGTCATTGTCCGGCGTATCGCCGGGAAAAATCTGGGAAGACTGTCGATCATCCATAAGTTAATTGTTTTCAAACCCGTTACTTGGGAATTAACGCGCATCGGTTATTATTTGACGCGCGCGGCGTAGGCGGATTGAGCTGAATATCCAGCGGGTATTCTAAAAACCGAGGGGATACTCATCCTAATCATACCCGGAAACCCCGGCAAAGCATACAGGAACATAACCGGCGGTTTTTCCGTTTATATAGGATAAGACGGCATGGTATAATGCCATATTGCTTACGTTGGCGGATCGCCGCCCTCATCGACGGAAAGGTCGTGATTTCCAGTGACGATTTCAACACGTGGAATAGTCGCCGGCGCTGCGCTCACCGCGCTGACCGCAGGTACATTCGCTTTGGGGATGCATCTGGGTCCCGAGCACTCTCTTGGACACAATCTCGCCTCCATTCAAACCGCGCAGGGAGACGGCGGACACGCCGGAAGCCTGCATCTCGCTTCCTATCAGACCAGCGCCGCCAAAACCAAAGCGACGGATGCTGACACGGACACGGACGATGCAGAGGCAGGAAGCGACCCCGGCGCCACTTTTCAGGAAGTTTATCTGAAGCTGAAGCGCAATTACGTGGAAGGCGTCCCGGACGATACCATCCTCGCGCATGGCGCCGCCGCCGCGATGGTTGCGTCGCTTGGCGATCCGCAGTCGCGTTTTTTGGAGCCGGCCCAGATGCAGGAGCTGAAGGATGAGATTCAGGGAACCTATCATGGGATAGGCGCAACCACCTTCATCCGTTCGCTCCAGCATGGCGACCCTAAAGCCACGAAGGATACCGATATCCCCGGATATATCGAATACCGGCTGACCGTCGTCGCGCCGCTCCCCGGCAGTCCCGCCGAGAAGGCTGGTCTGCTGCCCGGAGACGTGATTACCGAAATCAACGGCAAGTGGATCGCCACTTACGACCCGATCACCGCCGCCACCAAGGACTTGAAGGCCGTACAGAACGATCCGGTCTCATTCAATAAACTGGCGAAGGAGATCCAGGCGAAGGTCGATTCCGCTGTTTCGCTCTCGGAAGCGATGAAGCAGCTAACCGGCGACACCTCGGATAAGTTCGTGCTGACGGTATCCCGGCCCGGCCAGGACAAGCCGCAGACACTGACCCTGGACAACACGGCGCCGACAAAAGTCACACCCATCGCCTCGCGCACCCTGCCCGGCAACATCGGGTATGTCAAGATCACGCAGTTCACCGAATCGGCTCCGGAAGCATTCGGTACGGCGCTGAGCACGTTCGGCGCGGACACCAAGGGTCTCATTCTGGACCTGCGCAACTCGCCCGGAGGCCTGCTCGATAGCGGCGCGGCGATCGCGAGCAAGCTGACGACCGCCAAGTCTCTGGGCATCGTCCAGCTGAAGGGCAAGAAGGAAAGCGCCATCGCGATCAAGCCGTCCAAAACGATTGGTTATCCCATCGTGGTGCTCGTAAATCGAGGCACGGCGAATACAGCCGAGCTGCTCGCGGACAC
>JAOQAA010000665.1 GCA_025963815.1 Capsulimonas sp. | reverse complement strand
GTCGCCAAAGCGCAGCAGCGCCGGCGCCACGAATTCCGCGTAGTGATAAACCCCTCTGTGATCTCCGATCCCATTCAAGAACTGTATCATATCCAGGCCCTGTTTCAGATCTTCTCTAGACAAAGCGACGCGCGTTGATTTGCGCGGCCAGAAATGATCGAAGATCGTGGCGCCGTCATTCTGTTCCGCGTATGATCCGCTCAAACCCCGCAGCGGGATGATGCTGCACACCAGACATAAACAGGCGGCCCCCAGACTGATCCAGCAGTAAATCGAGCCGGGTCTGAAGTACAGAATGACGCCAATCAGGCAGGCCGTCACAAAATTCGCGATGATCCCTCCGAAATTGATCAAAAGCTCCCCTTTACGCGTCGGGGAAACACCATCTGAAAACAAGAATGTGACTCCGCTAAAAATATTCTCTCGGCAGATAAAAAAACGCATTCCGTTCCAGGTCCAGGTGAACAAAGGCTTCCCGGTCCCCGTCCCGAGACTGGTCACGTCGTAACCCACCGATCGGCCGGCCACGGCATGGCCGATCTCGTGCAGCCAGATGTGCAAATATTGAAAACCCGCGAAGGCCAGCAAATAGGGGATCAGCATAAAAGAAGTCTACCTGGCGAGAAGACGATTAGCTTCGGCGCCACATTTTGCTCATTGGTGAGGGGTATAGTAGGCTTGTGAAAACCCTAAAAGCAAATGCAGCGGCATTATTGATACTGACGGCGCTTCTTCCCACAATGACGCGCGCGCAGGAAACCACCGAGCCATTCGTAACGATTGGAGCGGAGAAGATCTCGCGGTCGGATTACATTCAGGCGCTGGAGGCGCAATCGGGAAAAACCGTTCTGCAGAAGCTGGTTTTCGCCAGCCTTATCCGTCAGGCGGCGGCAAAGGATGGGGTCACCCCGACCGATGCGGAGGTGGACAAACGTATGGCGGCGCTGATGCGGCGCAATCCGAATGTGATCCCGGACGCCCTGCTGGCGCCGGAGCAGCGGAAGCAGTTCGTCGAAAATTTGAAGCTGGACCTGGCCCTGGAAAATCTGCGCCTGCGTAATATCACGGTCACCGACGCCGAAGTCGATCAATATTACGCCGCCCACGCCGCGGATTATCAGCTTCCTCAGCAGGTGAAGACGACCATCGTCGTGACCGAGTCCATCGCCGATTCCAAAGTCGCCGAAGGTCTGCTGGGGAAAAACACTTCGGAAGAAGACATCGCGCAGAAACCGGGCTTTCATGTGGTCGGAGTGAACGGCTTCAGTCTCAATATGGATGCTCTGGCGATCGCCGACAAGAACCGAATCTCCAGCCTCGTCTTCAGCGCCAAGCCTCAGGAAGTGAAGTCGCTGAAAGTCCAGACGCACTATCTGACGTTCCGTATCAACAAGCAAGATGTCAAGCGAACACCGCCGCTCGCACAGGTCCGAAGCGAAGTCGTCCGCGCCGCGAAGCTCGCCAAAGCGCCCGACGCCGTCGCTATGCTCCGAACCCTATATCTATGGACGCCGCCCACATTTCAGGACCAAAAATACGAGCGCCAATTTGACGACATCAATCCCGGCGCGCCGCACTCCAACCGATAATAATCAGGGTATAATAATTGCGTTCTGAAACTGAACCTACCAAGCATTCTTTCGTCAATAGATAAAGCAGCGTTGTGATACAGGCTGCGGTCCCATGACGCCGCAGCTTTCGATGAAATTAAATTTCGCGCGGTCTTCCTCGCGTCCGTCGCCGGAGCCGAATAGAATGAGAATTCATTTCGGTTTCAGGCAAAATTACCCGATCCCATCTCACCCCAGGATCGGGTAATTTTCATGTCTCCGCCAAGCCCCAAGTTCAGGAAAAACGCATTTCCTTCGCCATTTGTGTCAAAATAGATCATCGAATCGATTTTGACCATGACACAAGAACCTACCTCCATCCTGCTGACGCCTCAGGCGCCCGCGCTCATACTGGCCCCCATGGACGGTCTGACCGACGCCCCGATGCGCGCGGTTCAGGGCGAGGCCGGCGCCTTCACGCACGCCGTCTCCGAATTCCTGCGCGTGAACGCCGACGTCCCGCCCAAAAAGGTCTTCCACCGAGACGTCCCCGAACTGCTGACTGGCGGGCGAACGCTCACCGGCATGCCGGTCCAGGTGCAGCTCCTTGGCGGCGACGCCGACCGTATGGCCGAAGCCGCCCTCATTGGACATAAGGCCGGCGCCAGCGCCATCGACATCAACTTTGGCTGCCCGGCGCCGACTGTGAACCGTCACGACGGCGGCGCAACCCTGCTCAAGTACCCCCAGCGCATCCGCGAGATCGTCAGCGCCATTCGCGCCGCGCTGCCGCCCGAGATCCCCGTCTCCGCCAAGCTGCGTCTGGGCTGGGACACCATCGACTCGATCCACGAAAACGCCGCCATGGCCGCCGAAGGCGGCGCCGCCTGGATCACCATTCACGGCCGCACAAAAATCGAAGGTTACAAGCCGCCCGCCCACTGGGCGCCCATCGGCGAAGTCCGCGCCAATCTCGATATCCCCGTCGTCGCCAATGGCGATATCTGGTCTCTTGACGCATTCAAACGCTGCCAGGACGAAACCGGCTGCACGCACTTCATGCTCGGCCGCGGCGCCCTCGCCGATCCCACCCTCTCCTACCAGATCGCCGCCGAACTTGGGATCGTTCCGCCACGCCCCCAATATCTCAGCGACGTTCCCTTCGACTGGATCGCCCAGCTCCAGCGCCTCGTCCACTGGACCGACCACTTCGAAGGCCCCAGTTCCCGCAAGATCCTCCCCCGGATGAAGCAATGGCTCAATCTGGCGCGGCGGCATGGAGACTTTCAGGCGTTCGACGAGGTCAAGAGGGCAGATTCTGTGGAGGAGCTATTTGCGATATTGGGAGCAACACAGTCAAGTTCATCTTCGCAAACCTCCAAGTCTTTCGCTGCAATCTCATAA
>JAOQAA010000664.1 GCA_025963815.1 Capsulimonas sp. | reverse complement strand
TCAACCAGATCGCGGAGCAGACGAACCTGCTGGCCTTGAACGCGGCGATCGAAGCGGCGCGGGCCGGAGAGTCGGGCCGTGGGTTTGCGGTGGTCGCGGAGGAAGTACGCAAGCTGGCGGAGCGTTCGGCGGTGGCGACCCGTGAGATCACCTCGATGATTGCGACGGTGCAGGAGCGCACGCAGGCGGCTTCGGCGGCGACGGCGAAGGGTCGGACCGAGGCGGCAACAGGCGTGAGCTTGGCGGGTGAAGTCGAGAATGCGCTGTCGGAGATCGCGCGTCATGCGGCGTCGGTTGCGTCACGTATCGCGGGGATCGACGAGGCGACGCGTCAGATGAGCGCGGAATCGAACCGGATCAGTGAGGAGATCGATGGAGTTGCGGCGGTGGTGGAGGAGAGCTCGGCTGCTGCGGAAGAGATGAGCGCATCGGCGGAGCAAGTCTCAGCGTCGATCCAGAGCGTTGCGGCAATGAGCGGCCAGCAGGCCAGCGCCGCCGAGAACCTGATGTCGAGCTCCAGCGATCTTGTTTCCGTGGCGGACACATTGTCCCAGACCGTTCAGGGCTTCAAGATCGAATCCTCGCACGAATCGCCCGTGAAGCTGAAAATGCTCAAGGCGGCGTAACACCGTTCGTTGTATCGTGCTTCAAGCCGCTCTTCCCAGGGAGAGTGGCTTTTTTGCGCGCCGGCGTTTACAAGCCCGGGGTCGCCGGGATCGCTTCCGTCGCGCCGATCCGCGCCAGCGCCAGCCGATACGCCGGGTTCGGGGCGACGTGGTAACGGCGGACGCCGCCGTCCCGCTCTTCTTTCCACCAGAGAACCTGACGGTCTTTCCAATAACCCAGCGCGTATTCCAAAATCTTGCGCGCGTTTCTGTCCGAAGGACGCTCCAGGTCGAAGACCGCTCCAGTCGTATGCGCATTGAAATCTGCTGACGGCCCGCCGCCTGGCCGGATATCTGGTTCTGGCGGCTCCGCCGGAGCCGGACTGGGCGCATTCGCCGCCAGCCACACGGCGTCTTGCTGCGAGATTGCCGCGTCTCCCAGCGTTAACGGAAGATTTCCTCCAACGCGCTGATAGATACCTGCGACCAGGGCCAGCGCTCCCCGCGCCTCCGGCCGAGCCACGATGGGCTGCGTTGGTCGGGAGAGTACGACGCCTGGTACGCCGCTAAGAGATGTGAGTTCGCCGCGCTCCGTGGCTGCCGTGAGCGCCGCTGTGCTCGGGATCGCCAGCATCGCGCCATACCAGAGAGCGTCGGTGGCTCGGCCCGGCATCAGCGATTCCCATTGCCGTTGGAATTCGGCGGGGTCGCGCCGATACAATGCGATGGCCTCCTGGGCCGCGCGCAGCTTCCACCAGTAGTGCCGGTGGTCGTCGCCACGCCCATAGAGATAAGAAAAGGCGGCTGCGTGGCGCTGCGGTTCGCTCGTCAGATAGACCTGCTCGAAACTCAGCCGGGATCCCGCATCCCCATGACGGATCGCCGCTGCTGCTGACCCTGGCCACGCGGAGCCAAGATACTTTTTCAGAGTTCGCTGAACTCCCGCCTCGCCGCCATGGTAGGCTTGAAAAAGCCAATCGGCGCTGGGGAAGCGAGGGTAAAGATTCAGCAAATAGTTTGTCTGTGCGAAGATCGCCCGGCGTGGATCATAGCGTGGATCCAGCCGCTGGCGCTGTTCTCGAAGCGCCTCGAGGCGTGCGCGCAATGCGGGAAGCTGGGAGGCGGCTTGCGCCGACGTGAGAGCCGGTCCCACGGAAGCTGGCGCCGGCGCTCTGGCGTCCTCGGGAGTCCGGCTCCAATATTCCATCCAGGCGATGCGTCGTTTCAGTGCGTCGATGCTGCTTGTCAAAAGGCGAGACGCCGGCAGATCGGTCGGGAAAACGCCATGTCCGTCCTTACCCGGCATCCACTGCGCCACGCCCGCCGCTCCTGCGCCCGAAAGGGCGTCCGGGTCTCCGCCGGATTCCAGCAGAAGGTCCGCCTCCTGCAAATGCACCCATCTCTCGCGTGCGTCCTCCCGCGTAATCCCTTCGTCCTGGGCCATTTGATCGAGCCCGGCCTGCGTCTCCGGCTGAAGCGTCGCCTCGGCGACGATCGGGCCACACTGGTCCGCCACGCGGGCGACATCGCGCAGAGAGGGCATGCGTCCCATGACTGGTTTGCGCAGCCCATCGAGAATGCTTTGCGTCAATTGGTCTCGGGTGAGATCGATCGGCAGCGCGGCGTCGCCGGCGTTCATGGTGGCGGCCGTGGAGGCATTCGGTGTTTGGACGCCATGCCGCCGAGTTGAGCGATGCACGAAGAAAGCCAGGGCGGCCACGCACGCGAGCGCAAGGCAGAGCGCGATCCGGCGTGCGATGGGACTTCGGTAATCCATGAGTGTTGGGCATTCCAATTCATCCGCGCGGACGCCGGTCTCCGAATTTTGAGTGGCTTATTTCAAAGCATCTAAGATGCTTGCGACGGAGCGGACGCGCCCCAGCCTGGGGAAGACGGATTGAACGGCGAACGCGTGCGCTTCGGCGGTGGCGCTCGCCATGGCGTCCTCGGCGAGGACGACGGCGTAGCCGCGCTCGTAGGCGTCCCGCGCCGTCGATTCCACGCCGAAGTTCGTGACGAGTCCGCCGAGCACAATGGTCTGGACGCCGCGCCGGCGCAGCTGCAAGTCCAGGCCCGTCTCATAAAACGCTCCCCACTGATGCTTGACCACCACTAAGTCGCCGCTCTGTGGGCCGACTTCAGGCACAATTTCGTCCCACCCAGGGGGCGGAGAGGCGCCGGCCATCGGTTCGTCCACGGGCGCCGTCAAGCGGTCCCGGCCGTCGAGGCTGAAGGACACGTGGACCAGGACGACCGTCGACTCCAGGGCGCGGAAACGCTCCGCCATCTGGGCGCTGCGGGCGACAACCTCTGACGCCGTGTGCGGGGCGA
>JAOQAA010000663.1 GCA_025963815.1 Capsulimonas sp. | reverse complement strand
GCCGAAGGCGCTCCGTTTGGCGTGGAAACACGCAAGGCACTTGACTTTGCGTTAGGCTACGCCGAGTCGCAGGGCCTGACGATCAAGCATCTGGAAGGCTATGCGGGCCACGCCGAATGGCGCGCGTCAGGCGTGGCCGAGGATGCTCCGATCGTGGGCGTCCTGGCGCATGTGGACGTGGTGCCGGCTGGTGATGGATGGCGTCACCCACCTTTCCTTGCGGAGATGGACAATGGCGTGATCTACGCGCGCGGAGCGGCCGACGACAAAGGCCCCGCGATGGCAGGGTTGTTCGGCGTCCTGGCGGCGCATGCGGTCGGCGCGCCGGCGACGCATCGGGTGCGCGTCATTTTAGGCGCGGACGAAGAAAGCGGCTTTGGCTGCGTCAAGTATTACTTCGAGCATGAAGAGATGCCCGCGACGGGCTTCACGCCCGACGCCGCATTTCCCATTGTTTACGCTGAAAAGGGCATCGCCAATTTCATTGTCAGCAAGGAACTTTCGCGCCCGTCGTCCGGTTTGATTCTGGAGAGCCTGAGCGGCGGCATGCGCTCGAACATGGTTCCGGATTCGGCGGAGGCCGTAGTGACAGGCTCCCAGGCGGATCTGGCGAACGCCGCCTCGACGCTGCTGCCGCTCTCTGATGTGACCGCAGATCATCAAGGCGACCGTCTCATCATCAAGGCGGTGGGGATTTCAGCCCATGGAAGCACCCCGGAAGAGGGCCGCAACGCCGTCGCCGTACTTGCAAAGGCGCTGCTGACGATCGATGGGTGGAACGCTTCCGTTCGCGAGGCCGTAGAGACAGTAGAACGGTGGGGCGCCGACACCACCGGTGGAACGCTGGGCGTAGCGGGCGCGGACGATGTCGCGGGACCGCTGACATCCAACCTGGGCGTCGCGACCTTCCAGGACGGCAAGCTGACTCTGACATTCAACTTCCGCTATCCCGTGACCTGGGATCTTGACGCCGTCAAGACGAAGATCGCGCCGGCGCTCTCCGAAAGCGGTTTTATGCTGGACGAAGTCCACAACCAGGCGCCGATCTACATTCCGACGGACGACCCGCTGGTCGCCACGCTGATAGGTGTTTACCAGGCCGAAACGGGCGACATGAGCCCGCCGCTAACGATGGGTGGCGGCACCTATGCGCGCGCCATGAAAAAGGGCGTCGCGTTCGGCCCGGGTTTCCCGGGCTACGCCACCGGCATCCATCAGTCCGATGAACGCTGGCCGGTCGAGCATCTGATCAACTCGGCCAAGATCTACGCCAAGGCGATCGTTCGTCTGGCGAACGGCCAGTAAAGAGACACCAGTAAGACCGCGCCACAGAGGCGCAAGGCGAAATTATGAGCACGAAGCCAACAGTTGTGGTCGCGATGAGCGGCGGAGTCGATTCCTCGGTTGCTGCGGGCCTGCTGCTGCGCCAGGGCTACAACGTCCTCGGCATCACGATGCAGATCTGGCAGGAAAGCACCACGCAGACCAAAGGCGCCGGCTGCTGCAGCCTGGGAGCGGTGGAGGACGCACGCCGCGTCGCCGCCAAGCTCGGCATTCCGCACTATGTTCTGAATTTTAAAGAGTTCTTCGCCGAGAAGGTGATCGACAACTTTATCTCGGAGTACAAGAACGGGCGCACCCCCAACCCGTGCGTCAACTGTAACCGATATGTCAAGTTCGACGCACTGCTCTCCAAGGCGCAGGACCTGGGCGCTGAGTATCTGGCGACTGGACACTATGCCCGCGTCGAGTTCAACGAGGACCGCCGCCGCTGGACCCTGCGGCGTGCGCTGGATCACGACAAGGATCAGACCTACGCGCTTTATCACTTCACACAGGCGGAGCTGGAGCACACGCTGATGCCGCTCGGTCTGGTGACGAACAAGGCGGAGACGCGCGCCATCGCCGAAGAACTGGGCCTGCTCGTTAGCAACAAGCCCGACTCTCAGGAGATCTGCTTCGTGCAGGGCGGCTCGTACACGGACTTCCTCGCCGACGCGGCGCCGGAAACGGTGCAGCCGGGCGATATCGTGGACACCACCGGCAAGCGGCGCGGATCACACGACGGCATCGCCTTCTACACAATCGGTCAGCGTAAGCGTGTAAACGTCGGCTCCCCCATTCCTCTCTACGTGGTGGGCATTGACGCACAAACCAACACCATCACGGTCGGCGGCAACGACGACCTTTTGGAAGACGGACTGATCGCGGACGATATCAACTGGATTGGCCTCCCAGGCATCGACGGCCCTCTGCCCGTCATGGCGAAGATCCGATACAACATGGAAGCTGTCCCCGCCGTTGTTTCTCCTGGCGAGAATGGCTCGCTGGTTCTGAAGTTCGATCAAGCGCAGCGCGCGGTCACGCCCGGCCAGTCGCTCGTGATGTACGAAATCGACAGCGACTCAGTGATCGGCGGCGCCACCATTCAGCGGATACTGAGGTGATCCACCCCGGCGCTTCGCGCCACCCCTCCCTTGAAGCAGGGAAGGGTAGTTAGGATTTTGTTACCGCAGGTGGCTTTCGTCCAAAAATCTCCTTCTAAACCTTCCCTGCTTCAAGGGAGGGGTGGCGCGAAGCGCCGGGGTGGGTCATATGGCGGCGCGACGATCCAGCGGACTTTGAAGTAACTTTATGGCAAACGAAGAACAAAATAGCGCGGGGATTATGATCCTCGCGGGAATTGGCGTCGGCGTTCTGACTGGCGTCGTGGTCGGACTGCTTCTGGGCCGGCGCAATGCGAAACGGACGAATGACGAGATCACGGAGACTGTCGACGAACTTCGCTCCAAGGCGCAGCACGTGCTTCAGGAGCTGTCGGAGAGTGTGACCGGATTGGTGGAGAAAAGCCGCCAGATCCTTGAAGACGCGGACAGCAGCGCGGAGCAAAGCAGTTCCGCGGCCTAAAGAAATTATTATCAATAACAGCAGCATAACCCCATGCGGAGATCCGGTAAGACGACGGACAGGCAGGGACTAGAAGGAGCATTCCATTGAACTTGACGATTAATAGCCGAACTCCGAATGAAACCACCCGGATCCTTGAGATCGAGGGCGAGATTGATGTCTACACATCACCCCAGCTGAAGCAGGAGATAGTGAAGCTGGCCGAAGGCGGCGTCAAGCACCTGATTATTAACTTGTCGAAAGTCGAATACCTGGACAGCACCGGCCTTGGCGTGCTGATCGGCGGCCTGAAGCGGCTTCGTGAAGCCGAAGGCAACCTCGTCCTGGTGGGACCGGCGCTGCGCATCCTGCGCATCTTCGAGATCACCGGCCTGGACAAGATCTTCGATATCTACGCGACCGAAGAGGATGCGGCGGCCAAAGAAGGAGTAACTTTGTGACCCAGACTCTTTGCGACACCGTAGAACTTACCATCCCCTGCCGCCCGGAATATGTCGGTGTTGCGCGTCTTGCCGTGCTGGGAATCGCCAGCCGGATGCCGTTCTCCTATGATGAAGTGGAAGATGTCCGCCTCGCCGTCGGCGAGGCCTGCACCCACGCCGTCGAGCGCGCCGGCAGCACCGTCGCCCAGATCAAGATCGTCAGCACCATCGACTCCGTCGCCCTGGTGATCGAAGTCAGCGATGATGTTCCCGCCGATGCGGAGCCCGTCATTCCCGACGAGGACGCACAGGCCCTCGCGGCCGCCGGCGTGGACCAGCAGGGCCTTGGCGCGCTGCTGATGGAGATCCTCGTCGACGAGGTCAAAATCACGTCGACCGCCAGCGGCACCAGCGTCCGCCTGACGAAGTTCGCTCCCGAGTAATTCCGTATCGCCTTCGCCGCCGATAGATCTAACCACACTATGACACTCAAAAAGGCCAGCAGCGACTGGACCCAGGCCGACACCGACACGCTGTTCGCGCGTTATATCCGTACGCGCGATCCGGTTCTGCGCGATCGCCTCGTCGTCCTTCACCAGAATCTGGTGCGGTATCTCGCCAGCAAGTTCGTCAACCGTGGCGAGCCGCTCGAAGACCTCGTTCAGGTCGGCTCCATTGGGCTGATCAACGCCATCGACCGCTTCGACGCGGACCGGGGCACGAAGTTCTCGACCTACGCCACGCCCACGATCGTCGGAGAGATCCGGCGCTACTTCCGGGACAAAGCCTGGAGCCTCAAGGTTCCTCGCCGGCTTCAGGAACTGAACCAGGCGGCGGCGAAGGCCCAGGAAGACCTGAGCAGCAAGCTTGGACGTCCGCCCACGATCCAGGAAGTGGCCGCACGGATCGGCGCCACCGAGGAAGAAACCCTCGAAGCGATCGAACTGGGGAACGCCTACGATACCGTCTCTCTCGACAGTAAGATGATGTCCGACTCGGACAGCGCGCCGCTGTCGCTGGCGGAGTTCGTGGGCGCCGAGGACGAATCGCTGCAAGCCCTCGAAGAGTATGGCGATCTGGACAAGGCGATTGAGTGCCTGGACCCGCGCGAGC